>NZ_JBEYHT010000013.1:0-141294 GCF_040635425.1 Streptomyces laurentii
GGACGCCCGGGACCGGGAGGCCGGGCGCGTACAGGCCCGGCGCGGGGGCGGACGACGTCGGCGCCTCGGCCGGCGCCCGGAGCCCGGGGGCGGGCGTCCGTTCCGGCACGGAAGCGGCGGGCGGGATGTGCGAGACGGCGGGGGCCGTGTCCGCGGGGGCCGGGCCCGGGACGAACGGATTCAGGGGCAGCGCCGCCCAGATGATCTTCCCGCCGCTCGCGGTGTGCTCCACGTCGCAGGACCCGCCGGCCTCGCGGGCGATCTCGCGGACCAGGAGCAGCCCGCGACCCCCGGTCCGGCCGCAGTCGGCCTCCAGGGCCTTGGGGCGGTAGGGGTGGTTGTCCTCGACGGACACCCGGATCCACTCCGCCCCGATCGCCACCTCCACCGCTATCTCCGGGGAGAGCAGCGCCGCGTGTTTGACCGCGTTGGTGACCAGCTCGGAGATGATCAGGAGGAGTCCCTGGACGGTGTCGTCGTGGATCGGGACGTGCTGCCGGATCAGGAGGTCGCGAACGGCGTGCCGGGCCTGCGGCACGGACACGTCGACCGCGGGAGCGGTGAAGCGCCAGACCCCTTCGTAGGACGATGGCCGGACGGGTACGCTCCCGCGGCTCTCCATAGTCCGGCTCCCACCCTCGTGCTCGATTGTCGCCACGGGGTCGAGTCTTGGGAATCGCGGGCGTCCGCTCCCCCCACTGACCAGAAGTCGACACTTATAGGCCGCTTTCTGATCGGGTGAGTATGCCAAGGTCAGTTGTTCGACTGTTCCTGATCTGCGGTCGACTACTTCGCAGGCGGTGGCGCTGGTGTGACCATACTGACGATCCGGCGGCCGCCCACACCCATCGCCACCAGGCCGAGTCCGTCGAAGAGCAGCGCCAGCGAGAAGAACGTCCCCAGCACGTACAGACTGCTGTGCGGCCAGTCCACGAGCACCAGGATGCCGAGCAGCAGCCCGAACGCGCCCTGGAGCAGCGTCCAGCCGAACTGCGGTCCGCGCACCACCACGCTGCCGACGAGCCGGAACAGCCCGCCGGTGAGGAACAGCAGCGCCGCGAACATGGTCAGCGCCTCGGCCGACTCCACCGGGTAGCGGATGACGATGATCCCGGCCGCGATGTTCAGCGCCGCGACCACGGCCGCCAGCCAGAAGTAGCGGGTCCCGCGCGACGCGACGGCGTGCGCGAGACCGACGACCCCGCCGATCAGCAGCAGCCAGCCGAAGAGCAGCATGGAGGTGAGGGTGGCGACCCCGGTGTAGATCAGGCCGACGATCCCGCCGGCGATGAGCAGGGCACCGAGCCCCGCGAGCAGTCCGAAGTTCCGGCTGAGCCGTTTGCCCTCCCGTGTCATCTCCGCGGCGGCGTCCGGCGGACCCGTCTCCGGGCCGGGGTGCGTCTTCCTGCGGACCATGGGCGTACCTCCTCGCGCCCCCTTCTTGAGCGTACGTACGGGGTGCCCGGATAGCATCCGGCGCATGGAGCCGCAGCTGACCGTCCGCGTCGCCGACGAGGTCGCCACCGTCGTCATCGACCATCCCGCCAAGCGCAACGCCATGACCGCCGGCATGTGGCGGTCGCTGCCCGGCCTGCTCGCGCCGCTCGCCGCCGACCCCGCCGTCCGGGCGCTGGTGCTCACCGGCGCGGGCACCACCTTCTGCGCCGGCGCGGACATCTCCACGCTGCGCGAGCCGGGCGACGAGCAGCAGACGCTGGCCGTGCAGGCGGAGGAGGCGCTGGCCGCGTTCCCGAAGCCGACGCTGGCGGCCATCCGCGGCTACTGCGTCGGCGGCGGCAGCCAGCTCGCCGCCGCCTGCGATCTGCGCTTCGCCGAGGAGGGCGCCCGTTTCGGGGTGACCCCGGCGAAGCTCGGCATCGTCTACGCGGCCTCCTCCACCCGGCGGCTCGCCGCGCTCGTCGGACCCTCGGCCGCCAAGTACCTGTTGTTCTCGGGCGAGTTGATCGACACCGAGCGGGCGCTGCGCACCGGGCTCGTCGACGAGGTGCTGCCGGCCGGCGAACTCGACAAGCGGGTCGCCGAGTTCACCCGTACCCTCGTCTCCCGCTCGCTGCTCACCCAGGCGGCGGCCAAGGAGTTCGCGGACGGCCGCACCGACCGCGACGCCCACTGGGCCGGGCAGACTCACGGCAGCGGCGACACCGCGGAGGGTGTCGCCGCCTTCCTGGAGCGGCGCCCGCCGCGCTTCACGTACGGGCGCTGAAGCCCCGGCGTACCACCGGCCCCGGGCCTCAGCCCTTCCGCGACTCCAGCTCCTCGACCGGCACACCGCGCCAGTACGCGACGACCTCGGCCGGCGCCTTCTCCGGCGATCCGGCGTCGTACGGGGGCTGCGGGTCGTACTCGATGAGCAGCTGGATGGTCTGCGCGGCCGTGTCGCCCGCGATCCGGCCGATCAGGTGCAGGGCCATGTCGATGCCGGAGGAGACCCCGGCCGCGGTCACGTACTTGTCGTCGAACACCACCCGCTCGCCGGTCGGCTCGGCGCCGTACGCCCGCAGCTGGTCGTACGTCAGCCAGTGGGTGGTGGCCCGCCGGCCGGCGAGCAGCCCGGCGCCGCCGAGGACCAGCGAGCCGGTGCACACCGAGGTGGTCCAGGTGCTGGTGGCGTCGACCGTACGGAGCCAGTCCTGGATCTCCGGGTCGCCCGCCGCCGTCCGCGCGCCGGGGCCGCCCGGGACCAGCACGAGGTCGGGGTGCGGCACGTCCGCGAGGGCCCGGTCGGCGACCAGCGCGAGGCTGCCCTGGTCGTTGCGCACGGGGCCGGGCTCCTTGGCCACGAAGACGGTCTCGGCGCCGGGGAGGCGGCCGAGGAGTTCGTAGGGGCCGACGGCGTCGAGCGTGGTGAAGCGGTCGTAGAGGAGAACGGCGATCTGCATGCCGGATCCGGTCCTTTCGGTCGGAGGAACGCCGGGAAGGGGCAGGGGTCAGCCGATGGGGGCGTGGAAGCGGCGCCGGTAGTCCGCGGGCGGGGTGCCCAGGGCCTTCACGAAGGCGCGGCGCATCGCCTCCGGGGTGCCGTATCCGGCGGCGCGCGCGACCTCCTCGACACCGCGCGCGGACTCCTCCAGGAGCCGGCGGGCGTGTTCCAGGCGGACCCGGTCGACGTAGCGGCCGGGGGTGGTGCCGGTCTCGGCGCGGAAGGCGCGGGCGAAGTGCCGCGGCGACAGCCGGGCGCGGGCGGCGAGCACCGGCACCGACAGATCGTCCTCGGGGTGCTCGGCGATCCAGTGCTGGACGTCCCGCAGCGGCTCACGCCGGGCGGTCTGGATGGCCAGCGGGGCGCTGAACTGGGCCTGGTTGCCCGGCCGGCGCAGGAAGACGACGAGATAGCGGGCGACGGTGAGGGCGGCGTCCCGGCCCAGGTCCTCCTCCAGGAGCGCGAGCGCGAGGTCGATGCCCGCGGTGACCCCGGCGGAGGTCGCGATCCGGCCATCCCTGACGAAGATCGGGTCCGGGTCCACCGTCACCTCGGGGTGGTCGCGGGCCAGCGGCTCGCAGGCGACCCAGTGCGTGGTCACCCGGTGACCGTCCAGCTGTCCGGCCTCGGCGAGCAGCACGGTGCCCGTGCACACCCCGACCAGCCGCTCCGCGGCCGAGGCGTGCGTGCGCAGCCAGGCGATGAGCCCCGGGTCGGGTGTGCGGCTGCCGTGGCCGCCGGGCACGAGCAGGGTGTGCGGCGGGCCGCCGGCGACGGCCTCGGCGAGCGAGGTGTCGGGCAGGATCCGCAGCCCGCAACTGGTGCGGACCGGACCGCCGTCCAGAGAGGCCGTACGGATCGTGTACGCGCCGGGCCGGCCCGCGGCCCGGGCGCCGCCGGCGAAGACCTCGACGGGCCCTGTCACGTCGAGGGTCTGCACACCGTCATAGAGGACGACCAGGACAGATCGCGATCGCTGGGTCATACCCTCATCCTTCGCCGGTCCCCGGATGGCCGCAATGACGAACTCCCCACCTTTCCGGCCGGACGAGGCTCCCCGCACGTCCTCTGACGTTCCGTCACATACCGGTTTCACATACCGGTCTCCGTGCCCGATACGGCCGTGCCCGGCCGTCCGGCCCGCGGGTAGGGTGCGGCCCCATGACGAACCCGCCTCCGCACGCCGTGCGCCGCTGCGCCCACCCCGTCAACCTGCTGCACTCGACCCTCTACTTCTCGCCCGATCTGGACGCCGGGTTCCGGCGGCTCGGGATCGAGGACCGGAGCACGCCCGCGCTGGCCGCCCGCAGCGCTCCGCTGGGCGCCGTCGGCGCGGGTACGGTCGCGGCGGCCTTCTACACCTACGACCACGGCTTCCTCGCCGAGCGGCTGCCCGCGGTATGGGAGACCGTCTCCCCCGCCGCCGCGCTCGGGATCCGGCTGGGAGCCGTCGACACCACCCTGCGCCGGCTGCTCGGCGAGGAGGCGGTCGCCTCGCCCGCGATGGCCGAGGCGGCCGACCTGGCGCTGCGCGCCGCCGAGGGCGGCGGCCGGCACGCCCGCCCGCTGTACTCCGGCAACGCCGACCTGCCGGTGCCGGACGCCGCGCACCTGCGCCTGTGGCACGCCGCCACCCTGCTGCGCGAGCACCGCGGCGACGGTCATCTGACGGCGCTGCTCGGTGCCGGGCTCGACCCGGTGGAGGCGCTGGTGAGCCACACCGCCACCGGCCGGGGGCTGACCCCGCGCTGGATCCTCGACACCCGCGGCTGGCGGCAGGACGACTGGGACGCGGCCGTGGAGCGGCTGCGCGGGCGCGGACTGCTCGACGCGGACGGGGAACTCACCACTGCGGGCACCGCCCTGCGCGAGTCCCTGGAGGAGGAGACGGACCGGCTGGACGCCGCGCCGTACGCCCGGCTGGGCGCCGACGGGGTGGCGCGGCTGACCGAACTGGCCAAGGGCTTCCTGGCGACGGCACTGGGCGCGGGCGCCTATCCGACGGGGCTCACCGGCAAGCGCTGAGGGATACGCCGGCGGACGAGCTGCCGAACAAGCCGACGGGCAAGCCGACAGCACGTCGGCGAGGAAACACCGTCGGCGGGCCCGCCGGGGCGTACGCGACCGGGCCGCGGACCCTCGTCGGAGGCTCCCGGGGCGGTCGCGCGGCACGCGCGAGGTCGGGTCGGTTACCGCGTACGGGTGAGCGACCCGGCAGAATGCATCCGCAAGCTTGAGGCACGAGAAGGCGGGTCGGACATCGTGACGACGTCCATCGAAGCAAGGATCGCCGAGGAGCTCGGGGTACGCGAGCGGCAGGTGAAGGCCGCCGTCGAACTGCTCGACGGCGGTTCGACGGTGCCGTTCATCGCGCGCTACCGCAAGGAAGCGACCGAGATGCTCGACGACGCGCAGCTGCGCACCCTGGAGGAGCGGCTGCGGTATCTGCGTGAGCTGGAGGACCGGCGGGCCGCCGTCCTCGACTCCGTACGCGAACAGGGCAAGCTGACGCCCGAGCTGGAGGCACGGATCCTCGGCGCCGACACCAAGGCGCGGCTGGAGGACATCTATCTGCCGTTCAAGCCGAAGCGGCGGACCAAGGCGCAGATCGCCCGCGAGGCCGGGCTCGAACCGCTGGCCGAGGGGCTGCTCGCCGACCCGTCGGTGGAACCGGCCGCCGCCGCGGCGGCGTTCGTGGACGCCGGCAAGGGCGTCGCGGACCCGGCCGCCGCGCTGGACGGGGCACGGTCGATCCTCACCGAGAAGTTCTCGGAGGACGCCGACCTCATCGGCGAGCTGCGCGAACGGATGTGGGGCCGCGGCCGGCTGGCCGCCCGGGTACGCGAGGGCAAGGAGGAGGCGGGCGCGAAGTTCGCCGACTACTTCGACTTCACCGAGCCGTTCACCGAGCTGCCCTCGCACCGCGTCCTGGCGATGCTGCGCGGCGAGAAGGAGGACGTGCTCAGCCTGGAGCTGGAGCCGGAGGAGCCTTCCGAGTCCTCGTCCGTGCCCTCGTCGTACGAGCCGATCGTCGCGCACCGCTTCGGCGTGGCCGACCGGGGGCGGCCCGGCGACAAGTGGCTGCTCGACACGGTGCGCTGGGCCTGGCGCACCCGGATCCTGGTGCACCTCGGCATCGATCTGCGGCTGCGGCTGCGGACGGCCGCCGAGGACGAGTCGGTCCGGGTCTTCGCGGCGAACCTGCGCGACCTGCTGCTGGCCGCGCCGGCCGGGACGCGGGCGACGCTCGGCCTCGACCCCGGTTTCCGTACGGGCGTGAAGGTCGCCGTCATCGACGCGACCGGCAAGGTGGTCGCCACCGACACCGTCTACCCGCACGTGCCGGCCAACCGGTGGGACGAGTCGCTGGCGAAGCTGGCCCGGCTCGCCAAGGAGCACGCGGTCGAGCTGGTCGCCATCGGCAACGGCACCGCGTCCCGCGAGACCGACAAGCTGGCCGGTGAACTCCTCGCCAAGCACCCCGAGTTGAACCTGACGAAGGTGATGGTCTCGGAGGCCGGCGCCTCCGTGTACTCGGCCTCGGCGTTCGCCTCGCAGGAACTCCCGGACATGGACGTGTCGTTGCGCGGCGCGGTGTCCATCGCGCGCCGGCTCCAGGACCCGCTGGCCGAGCTGGTGAAGATCGACCCGAAGTCGATCGGTGTCGGCCAGTACCAGCACGACCTGTCCGAGGTGAAGCTGTCGCGCTCGCTCGACGCGGTCGTCGAGGACTGTGTGAACGGTGTCGGCGTCGACGTCAACACCGCGTCCGCGCCGCTGCTTTCGCGGGTCTCCGGCATCAGCGCGGGCCTCGCCGAGAACATCGTCGCCCACCGCGACGCGCACGGCCCCTTCCGCTCCCGGCGGGCGCTGAAGGACGTCTCGCGGCTCGGCCCGAAGGCGTACGAGCAGTGCGCGGGCTTCCTGCGGATCCGGGGCGGCGACGACCCGCTCGACGCGTCGTCGGTGCACCCGGAGGCGTACCCCGTGGTGCGCCGGATGGTGAAGACCTCGGGCGGCGAGGTCGCCGCGCTGATCGGCAACACGGGTGTGCTGCGCAGCCTGCGCGCGGACGACTTCGTCGACGAGACCTTCGGTCTGCCGACGGTCACCGACATCCTGAAGGAACTGGAGAAGCCGGGCCGCGACCCGCGGCCCGCGTTCAAGACGGCCACCTTCAAGGAGGGCGTCGAGAAGATCGGCGACCTGGTGGCGGGCCTGGTCCTGGAGGGCGTCGTCACCAATGTCGCGGCCTTCGGCGCGTTCGTGGACGTCGGCGTGCACCAGGACGGTCTGGTGCACGTGTCGGCCATGTCGAAGTCCTTCGTCAAGGACCCGCGCGACGTGGTGAAGCCGGGCGACGTGGTGAAGGTGAAGGTCCTGGACGTCGACATCCCGCGCAAGCGGATCTCGCTGACGCTCCGGCTGGACGACGAGGCGGAGCGGGAGCCGGGCGGTGCCGCGCCGAAGCGCGAGCGGGGTGAGCGCGGCCAGCGAGGCGAGCGGGCCGAGCGCGCGGACCGCGGCGAGCGGGGCGGGGACCGGGGCGGCCAGGGCGGCCGTCCGCCGCAGCAGCGGCGCGGTGACCGCGGTCAGGCCGCCGCTCCCGCGCCCGCCAACAGCGCGATGGCGGACGCCCTGCGGAAGGCCGGCCTGCTGAACGAGGGCGGCTCGGGCGGCCGGGGCGGTCGCGGCAAGCGCTGACGCGTCGGGGCGCGGGCCTGTACGCGGGTCCGCGCCCGCCGGTGCGGAAGAGCGGTGTGCCTCAGCCGAGCCGGCCGACGATGAACCGGACGCGTTCCGCCACGGGCACGCGCGGCAGTTCGACCAGCTCGTAGCCGTACGCGGGGTACGTGGCGACCATCGAGGCGTGGGTCCGCTCCGCCTCGTCGGGGGACTGCCGGCGTTCGGCGTCCTGCCGGTAGATCTCCGGCCAGGGCGGCGCGATGAACACGCGCGGGTGGTAGCGGACGGTACGGGCGGCGGTGTGCAGCGCGGCGGGCACGGTCCGGCCTTCGAGGCGGAGGTAGCCGACGATGTCGGGGATGCCCCGGTCGAAGAAGACGGCGGGTCCCGGCCGCGCCGCCGCGTCGCGATAGGAGCACAGCTCCCGGCGGAGCATCAGCTCGGCGAAGAGGCCGGGGTCGCGCCACGGGAGCCCGTGGCCGCCGGCGGCGAGCTGGTCCTGGATGACCCGCCGCCCGGCCTCGTACGAGCGCGGGAAGCCCGCCGCCTCCAGGTGGTCGATCAGGGTGCTCTTCCCGGACCCGGGCCCGCCGGTGATCACGACGAGACGGTCCGGGTCCGGCGGCGGGCCGGACCCGGTGGGGTCCCCTCCGGGCACGGTCACGATCAGGGCGCGAAGCGCAGCGCCCACTCCGCGCGGTTCGCCACCGTCAGGTCGTCGTCCTCCGTCAGGGGCCGGAGGAGACGGCCGGCCGTCTTCGGGTCGGCCTGGACCAGATCGACGATCTCGGCGGCCAGGCCGTCCTGGTCGTCGCCGAGGTCGACGGCGGAGGCCCGGACGAGGACCGGGAGCCGGTCCGTACCGCCGAGGCCCGCGATGACACCGCCGAGCAGTTCGCGGCCGTAGGCGTTGCGGTCGGCGATCGTGCGGCCGAGCGCGTCCTCCAGGCGCGGGAGCAGTCCCGTGTCCCCGCTCGCCGTGATCTCGTCGGCGAGGTCGATGGTCTCGTCGACGTCGGCGTCGAGGTCGTCGAGCATCGCGATCAGCCGGGTCAGACGGTCGTCGTCGGTCATGGTGCCTCCTGGAATGCGCCGTCCACGAGGACGGGGACGGTGGTCGACGCGTCGATCTCGGCGGCCACCTCCACGTCCTGCGGACAGCCGTACGCGTACAGTTCACGGCCCGATGCGCAGCCGTGCAAGGCGGCGACCGGGTCCTTGGTGGCGGTCCACAGCGTGGCCGCCGCGGTCGCCTCGGGGGTCAGGGTGAGGTCCGGGCACGCGGCCCGCAGCGCGGCGAGGACGGCGCCGGCGCCGAGCAGGTCCTCCAGGGCGGGGCGCAGGGAGCCGTCGGGCCACCGTTCCCCGGCGGCGACGACGGCGAGCGGCCGGCCGGCGGTGCCGTAGCCGTGCGCGGCGAGGCGGCGGGCGACGGCGGTCGGGTTGCGCAGCGAGGCGGCGATCACCGTGGCGTCCCCGGCCGCGGCCTCGGCGCTGATCGTGGAGCCGTTCGGGGACGGCAGGACGAGGCGGGCGGGCAGCGGCGCGGGGGCGGCGCGCAGGGCGGCCGGGGAGAGCGAGTACGGGTGCTCCGGGGTGACGGCGCGGCGGCCGACGGCGAGGACGGCGTCCTTCTCGCGCGCGTACGTCTCGGCGCTCGCGTCGCGCCGGCGGTACGGGTGGACGGCGCTGCCGGCCTCGACGGCGACGCCGACGGTGGTCGTGAACGACAGCACGTCGACCACGACCACGCACGCCGTGCGGGCCGCCCCGGCCGGTTCCGGCCCGGTGAGGGCGCGTGCCTCGGCCGGCCCCCACCCGAAGGAGACCGTCATCAGAGTTCGGTGACCTTGCCGCCGGCGACCTCGATCCGCCGGGTGGTGCGCACCGCGTCGAGCATCCGCCGGTCGTGGGTGACCAGGAGCAGGGTGCCCGTGTACGACTCCAGGGCGGACTCCAGCTGCTCGATGGCGGGCAGGTCGAGGTGGTTGGTCGGCTCGTCGAGGACGAGCAGGTTCACGCCGCGGCCCTGGAGCAGGGCGAGCGCGGCACGGGTGCGTTCGCCGGGCGAGAGGGTGGTGGCGGGCCGCAGCACGTGGTCGGCCTTGAGGCCGAACTTGGCGAGGAGGGTGCGGACCTCGGCCGGCTCGGTGTCGGGGACGGCCGCGCAGAACGCCGCGAGGAGGCTCTCCGTACCGTGGAAGAGCTTGCGGGCCTGGTCGACCTCGCCGACGACGACGCCGGGGCCGAGGACGGCGTGGCCCGCGTCGAGCGGGAGGCGGCCGAGGAGCGCGGCGAGCAGGGTGGACTTGCCGGCCCCGTTGGCGCCGGTGATGGCGACCCGGTCGGCCCAGTCGACCTGGAGGCTGACGGGCCCGAAGCGGAAGTCGCCGCGGCGGACCTCGGCGTCGCGCAGGGTGGCGACGACGGAGCCGGAGCGGGGCGCGGCGGCGATCTCCATCCGCAGCTCCCACTCCTTGCGGGGCTCCTCGACGACGTCCAGGCGCTCGATCATGCGCTGGGTCTGGCGGGCCTTCGCGGCCTGCTTCTCGCTGGCGTCGGCGCGGAGCTTGCGGGCGATCTTGTCGTTGTCGCCGGACTTGCGGCGGGCGTTGCGGACGCCCTTGTCCATCCAGTTGCGCTGCATGAGGGCGCGCGATTCGAGGGACGACTTCTTGTCGGCGTACTCCTCGTACTCCTCGCGCGCGTGCCGGCGGGCGGTGTCCCGCTCCTCCAGGTACGCGTCGTAGCCGCCGCCGTAGAGGGTGATCTGCTGCTGGGCGAGGTCGAGTTCGAGGACCTTGGTGACCGTGCGGGTGAGGAACTCGCGGTCGTGGCTGATGACGACGGTGCCGGCGCGCAGACCGCGGACGAAGTCCTCCAGGCGTTCGAGGCCGTCGAGGTCCAGGTCGTTGGTGGGCTCGTCGAGGAGGAAGACGTCGTAGCGGGAGAGGAGCAGCGAGGCCAGACCGGCGCGGGCGGCCTGGCCGCCGGAGAGCGAGGTCATCGGCTGGTCGAGGCCGACGGTCAGGCCGAGGCCGTCCGCGATCTCCTCGGCGCGCTCGTCGAGGTCGGCGCCGCCGAGGTCGAGCCAGCGCTCCAGGCTGACGGCGTACGCGTCGTCGGCGCCGGGCGTGCCGTCGACGAGGCCCTGGGTGGCCTCGTCCATGGCGCTCTGGGCGGCGGCGACACCGGTACGGCGGGCCAGGAACTCCCGGACGGTCTCGCCGTCCCGCCGCTCGGGCTCCTGCGGGAGGTGACCGACGGTGGCGGTCGGCGGGGAGAGCCGCAGCTCCCCTTCCTCAGGGGTGTCGAGGCCCGCGAGCAGGCGCAGGAGCGTGGACTTGCCCGCTCCGTTCACGCCGACGAGACCGATCACGTCGCCGGGGGCGACGACGAGGTCGAGCCCGGCGAAGAGCGAGCGGTCGCCGTGGCCGGCGGCGAGGTTCTTGGCGACGAGGGTGGCAGTCATCAGGGTGAATTCTACGGGGACGGCCGGCCCGCCCGTCCCGTGAGACGGCCCTGTCCGGACGGCCGGGCCGGGGGTACGGTCCCGGCCATGGACAGCGACGTGATCGTGGTGGGTGGCGGAGTCGTCGGACTGACGGCGGCGGTACGGCTGGCGGAGCGCGGGCGGCGGGTCCGGGTGTGGTCGCGGGACGAGGCGGGCGCGACGACCTCGGCAGTGGCCGGGGCGCTGTGGTGGCCGTACCGGATCGAGCCGGAGGCGGAGGTCGGCGACTGGTCGCTGGCCACACTGCGGGTGTACGAGGGCCTGGCGGCCGACCCGGCGGCGACCGGGGTCCGGCTGGTGCCCGGGGTGCACGCCGACACGGCGCTGGACACGCTCGGCGCCTGGGCGAAGGAGGTCGAGGGGCTGCGGCAGCTGGCGCCGCACGAGGTGCCGGGGCCGTACCAGGCGGGCCTGGCGGCGCGGCTTCCGCTGGTGGACATGCCGGTGCACCTCGCGTGGCTGCGCGGGCGGCTCGAAGCGGCGGGCGGGAGCGTCGAGCGGCACGTGGTGACGGATCTCGGCGAGGCGTTCGCGGCCGGTGCGCGGGTGGTGGTCAACTGCACCGGGCTCGGCGCGCGCGGGCTGGTCCCGGACGCCGGGATGCGGGCGGTGCGGGGGCAGCTGGTCCTGGTGGAGAACCCGGGTGTGGACACCTGGTTCACGGCGGCCGACGGGGCGTCGGCCGAGACCACGTACTTCTTCCCGCAGCCCGGCCGGCTGATCCTCGGCGGCACCGCCGAGGAGGACGACGAGCGGCTGTCGCCCGATCCCGCGGTCACGGCCGGGATCATCGCGCGCTGTGCGCGGATCCGGCCCGAGATAGCGGACGCCCGGGTACTCGGGCACCGGGTGGGGTTGCGGCCGGCGCGGGCCGGCGGGGTACGGCTCGAAGCCGAGCGGCGGCCGGACGGCGGGCTGCTCGTGCACGACTACGGGCACGGGGGCGCGGGGGTCACGGTGGCGTGGGGCTGCGCGGACCGGGTGGCGGAGCTGGTCGGCGACGCGTGACGCGCGGCGGGGTTGCGTGAAGCGGACGCTGCGAGGGGGATGACGTGAGGCGGGCGCGCCGCGAGGACGCGTGGCGCCCGGCCGGCGAAGCGTGGGGATTCGCCGGACGGGCGGTGGACCGGCCGGCGCGGTGTGAGGCCACGCCGGCCGTTTTCATGCGAGGTGAGGCGCTGCCGTGCGACGCGGCGGGGTGTGGACCGCGCCCGCCGGTCAGCCCGGGAAGGGCTTCGTGGCGTGGTCGTCCGCGTCCTGGCAGGCGCGGATGCGCTTGTCGATCGCGTTGGCCTGGGCGGTGGCCTTGCGGGCCTCCTCGCGGGCGCCGAGCTTGTTCAGCTTGGCGGCCTTGGCCCGCAGCGCGTGGGAGTCCGCCCGCATCTTCGCGATGTTGCAGGTGACCGTCTTGCCGGCCGCCTGGGCCGGCGCGGCGGTCACGGTCTGCCCGAGCAGCAGGCCCCCGGCCAGCAGCGTCGTGGCGGCGAGAGCCGACAGCGTGCGGCGCAGCGGCGTCGCGTGGGTCGTCATGGTGTCACTCCGTGTCCCGGGCCGAGAACGCCCGTTGGGTATGGTCAGTACCGAGGGACGACCCTAGCCCTTGATGATCAAGAACTTCGCGGCGGATGACGCCGGTCACCGGTTCCTCAACACCTCTCCACAGGCTCTCCGCGAGTCAGCCCGTGTTCCGCCCGGGGATCGAGGAGCAACGGGACGAGCGCCCGCAGGGACTGGCGCAGCGGGACGAGCACGCCCGCGTCGCCGTCCGGCCGTACGGTCACTCCGTGCAGGGCCAACTCGTCGCGGTATTCCCGGTACTGATCTCGCGTCAGGCGATAGGCGCAGGGCGGGTCCTGGAGGATGTCGGCGGGCTCGGCGGGATCGTTGTCGGCGCCGCCGAGGAGGACGGGTCCCCGGTCGGCCAGGCCGGTGCGGCGGGCCGCGGCGGTGGCGGCCATGAGCGGGCCGCGGCGCTCGTCGAGGTAGCCGAACGTCCCCTGGAGCGCGGCCTGTTGGGTGGCGACGCGGCGCCGGTGGTTGAGGGCCGGATCGTTCTGCTCGGCCGGGTCGAAGGCATCCTCGCGGGTCTCGACGAGCAGCCCGACTCCGTGTTTGAGGCCCGCCGTATTGCGCAGGATGCGTTCCTGGCCGTCGCCCGCGACCTGTCTGACCGGCTCGCCCGTGACGGGGTCGGTCCAGATCCCGTAGATCCCGCTGCTGAATCCGGCGCGCCCGGCGGTGGGCCGCACGTACGACTCGGACAGGGTGCGCGCCTCGTCGTGAACCCGGGGCGCGGTATTGAGGTTGCGCGGCCAGAGCGCGAGCAGGTCCTTGTCGTAATAGCCCGGGGTGGCGCTGTACTCGTGGAGGTCGTAGACGAGTTCGGGGCGCCGGTCGCGGATCACCGCGGCGAGGGTGCGGGCCTCGGCGGTGGTCAGGGCGAGGTGGTCACGGTTGATGTCGATGCCGACACTGTTGCCGCGGGTGTTCGCCTCGCGGCCGTCGGGGTTGGCGGTGGGGACGACGAGAAGGGTGGTACGGGCGAGGAAGCGGCGGGTCGCCGCGTCCTGGGCGTAGGCGAGATCGCGCACGGTGCCGAGGCAGGTATCGCGGCCGGCGGGTTCGTCGCCGTGCTGGGAGCAGATCAGGAGCACGGTGGTGGCGCCGGTGCCGAGGGTGGCGAGCCGGAGCGGGCGGCCCTGCGCCGTGGCGCCGACGGAACGGACGCTCAGCCGGGGGCTGTCGCGGTCGACGGCGGCCAGGAAGGCGGTCTCCTCGGCCTCGGTGGTCCAGCGCGCGCCGTCGCTCGTCTCGAAACCGGTGCGCGGGAGCGCGGCCACGGGCGCGGGCGTGCTGCCCGCCGCCTCGGTGGGGCCGGCGAGCAGGGGCAGGCCGAGCGCGGCGACGGCCGCCGCGCCGGTGAACACGCGTCGGCGCCTTCGGGGTGTGCGGGTCATCGGGCCTCACCGGGGGTCGGGGCGCCGGCGCGCGTCGCGTGCGCGGGGGCGCCGGTCGGGACGGCACGGTGCGGGACGGACGCGACCCGGGCCCTGGACGGGGGTGTACGCGCCCCGGGCCCCGGACACAGTGAGGCACGGCCGGGTGGCCGTCGCGGGCGCTTCGCACACGTGTCGGCATGGGGCGGAACGTATCCCGGTCTCCCCCCGGCGCGGAAGAGTCCCGGCGGGAACGGGGACACGTGTCGCGGGTGGTACGGGCGGGTTCGTGTCGGCCGGATGGCGATCATGTGACGGGGGGCGCTCTGGACGTGCCAGAGCTCCCAGGGTCTGATGGGCTCGCCATGGACACGGCCACGCGCACCGGCGGCCGTTCGTTTCTCACGACTTGGGGAGCACCCGTGCACCGCAGAATCATCGTTCCGAGCGCCCTCGCGGCCGCCCTGCTGCTGGCGGTCCCGATCACGGCGGACGCCGTCGGCCGCGGGCCCTCGCCCCGGGCGGGCGCCACGCCGGGCGCGCCGGGTATCGGCGACTCGTACTACCCCGCCAGCGGCAACGGCGGCTACGACGTCTCGCACTACGACCTGCGGCTGACGTACCAGCCCGCGACGGACCTGCTGGAGGGCACGGCGACGATCCTCGCCACCACCACCCAGGACCTGTCCCGCTTCAACCTCGATCTCGGACTGCGGGCCGGCGAGGTGCGGGTGAACGGCCGCGTCGCGGCGTTCGCCGCCTCCGGCGAGCACGAGCTGGAGATCACCCCGGCGGCCCCGCTGAAGAAGGACACGCCGATATCGGTGGTGGTCCGGTACGCCGGCAAGCCGTCCGAGTTCAAGGTCGGCGGCTGGTCGGCCTGGCAGCGCACCCCGGACGGGGGCGTGGCGGCGCAGGAGCCGGACGCGGCCGCGTGGTGGTTCCCGTCGAACGACCACCCGCGGGACAAGGCGACCTTCGACGTCTCCGTCCGGGTGCCGGACGGCACCCAGGCGATCAGCAACGGCGTGCTGGTGTCGCAGTCCTCGAAGCTGGGCTGGACCCGCTACAACTGGCGCTCCGACAAGCCGCAGGCGACGTACCTGGCGACGCTCGCCATCGGCAGGTTCGACATCACCACCGATGTCACGGCGAACGGCCTGCCGGTCCTCAACGCGTACAGCAAGGACCTCGGCGCCAACGCGGGCGCGGCGCGCGCCTCGGTCGAACGCAGCACCGAGGTCGCGGAGTGGCTGGAGTCGGTCTTCGGCCCGTACCCCTTCAGCGCGCTGGGCGGATACGTGCCGAACGTGCCCAGCGGCTTCGCCCTGGAGACGCAGACCCGGCCGTTCTACAGCCCGCGGCAGTTCGCGAACGGCTCCAACGTGTCGGTGGTCGTGCACGAGCTGGCGCACCAGTGGTACGGCGACAGCGTGTCGGTCGCGGACTGGAAGGACATCTGGATCAACGAGGGCTTCGCCCGCTACAGCCAGTGGCTGTGGTCGGAGAAGGAGGACGAGGGCACGGCCCGCGAGCTGGCCGACTACACGTACGCGTCGCGGCCGGCGGACGACCCGTTCTGGACGGTGAAGCCGGGCGACCCGGGCGCGGACGACCAGTTCCACGCCGCCGTGTACGACCGGGGCGCGCTGGCGCTCCAGGCGCTGCGCGACGAGATCGGGGACGCGGACTTCTTCGCGATCCTCAAGGGCTGGCCGAAGGAGCACGCCTACGGCAACGCGCACGTGTCCGACTTCGTACGGTACGCGGAGCGGGTCTCCGGCAAGCCGCTGGCGGGGCTCTTCGACACCTGGCTCTACCAGCCGGTGAAGCCGGGGGCGCGGGCCGCCGCGGCGGCGGGCCTGGCGGCCGCGCCGGGCGCGAAGACGGCGAAGCCCGTGGCACCGAAGTCGTGGCGGAAGATCGCGGCGACGAACAGCGTCCACGCGCGCGACGGGCGCTGACGGCCGAGGCCGGCCCGGCCTTCCGGCTACGGGCCGGTGTCCCGGGGGCTGGTCCGGTCGTCCGGGTACGGGCCGGTCTGGTCCGGTCTCCCGGGGCCGGTCCGGATTCCCGGGGCCGGTCCGGATTCCCGACTGCGTGGGCCCGCCGTCGCTCCACGGGGAGGGGGGCGGCGGGCCTGTGGCGTCAGTCGGTGCCGTCAGACGGCGCGGTGGGCCTGCCACTCGCGGGCGAGGACGGCCCACTGCTGCTTGTCGTAGCGGGCGCCGTCGTAGGTCCAGGTCTCTCGGCTGACACCCTCCAGGGTCATGCCGAGCCGCTGGGCCACGGCGGCGCTGCGCGCGTTGTCGGCGCGGCAGTGCCACGCGGCGCGGTGCAGACCGCGCTCGACGAAGGCCCAGTCGAGGAGGAGGGCGCAGGCGTCGGTGATCAGGCCGTGGCCCTCGCCGGCCGGTTCGAGCCAGCAGCCCAGCTCGCAGTTGCCGGACTCGGCGTCGAAGGCGACGAACATCACGCCGCCCACGAGGGTGCCCTCGCGCCAGATCCCGTAGAGCCGCCCGCCGTCGGCGGCCTGCCGCTCGCCGTAACGGACGAGGGTGGCGCGGGCGCCGTCGACGTCGGTGGTGACGAAGGCCGGCCCGACCCAGGGGCGGATGTGGTCGCGCGCCCGGTCGAGGTGGGTGGCGAACTCCTCGGCGTGCGAGGTTTCGAGCGGCCGGAGGACGGCACCGTCCCGCAGGGGGAGGGAAAACATGGGGACCCCATTCACACAACAGGCGTTATGACTATTACCGTAGCAGCATGGCACGTACCAAGGGGGACCACGAGGCCCGCCGCCGCGATGTCTCCGAGGCGGTCTGGCGGGTCCTGGCCGCGCACGGGTTCAGCGGGCTCACGCTGCGCGCCGTCGCCACCGAACTCGGGGCCACCACGGGCCTGTTGACCCACTACTTCCCGGCCAAACGCGACCTCGTCGCGTACGCCCTCGATCTGCTCCACGAGCGCACCGCCGCCCGCCCGCGGCGGGCCGCCGAGCAGGGACGGGCCGCGGTCCGCGCCGCGCTGCTCGACATCCTGCCGCTCACCGACGAGGCCACGGCGAGCAACCGGATCTGGGTCTCCTCCTGGGACACCGCCCTCTCCGACCCGGCCCTGGGGGCCGACTACGCGGACAAGTACGGCGCCAGCCGCGACCGGCTCGCGAAGCTGATCGCGACCGCGCAGGACCTCGGCGAACTGGCCCCGGGCGACCCGTCCGACCTGGCCACCGCCGCGCAGTCGTTCGCCCTCGGCCTCGTCGTCCAGGCGCTGTTCAACCCGGCGGCCTTCCCGCCCGAGCACCAGACCGCCCTGGTGGACGCCTATCTCGCCGCGCTGGCGCCCTGAGCGCGCGGCCGGGCTGAGTCCGAGGCCATGGAGCGCGGCTCGCGCCGACCGCTCAGTCGCCGAGAGCGAGCCGGACGCCGAAGGCGGCGATGACGGTCCCGGTGATGCGGTCGAGCAGACGACGGGCCTGAGGACGTCGCAGCTGTCCGTTCAGCACTCGGGCGAAGCCGATGAGGACGGCCGACCACATCAGGCCGATGACGATGTGCACCGTGGTGAGCAGCAGCCCCATGGTGAAGTGGTGTGCGCCGGCGGGGACGAACTGGGGCAGGACGGCGACGTAGAAGGCACCCATCTTCGGATTGAGGAGGTTGGTGAGCGTCCCCTGCCGCCAGCCGCCGGTGAACGAGTCCTTCCCGGTAAGCGGGTCGGATGCGCCGGCGCCGGTCGTGGGCAGGCCCCGGAAGGTGTCCCGCAGCATACGGACGCCCATCCAGACGAGATACGCGGCACCGATCCAGCGCAACGCCATGTAGGCGAGGTGCGAGGCGGTGAAGAGCGCGGTCACCCCGAGGGAGGTGAGCGCACCCCACAGGAGGGTGCCCGACTGGATTCCGAGGACGACGCCCCAGGCTCTGTTGCGCCTGCCGAGGGCGGCGGTACGCAGGATCAGAGCGGTGTCGAGGCCGGGAGTCAGCGTGAGAAGCCCTACGACGAGGGCGAAGGACCACAGCGATGTGCTTATTGCCATGGAAGGCCAGCCTATGGCACCGGCCTTCCGACCTGCGCACGCACCCCTTCGCGGGCTGCTCGTACCGGTCCGCCGCCGGCCCGGGAGACGACCCTAGTGCTGTGACCGGAAAGGTTTGCCGGGCGTCGCGAGCCGGTGAACCGTTCCGGTCGCAGCACTAGGCACCCGTCCGGGCCGCGCGGCGGGCGCGGCGGGCCAGCGGGAGGTAGCGCAGGCGCTCGGGCAGGACGGGCACGACCAGGCGGATGATCCGGGCGAAGCGGCACAGGCGGCGGTCCTGCGCGGCCGTCCACTCCAGACCGAGGGCGGCCCGGGCGTCCGGGGGCATGAAACCGACGGTGGCGAAGGCGCGGACCCGCTGGAGCGGGCCGCGCAGCCACGGCCACAGCGTCCGGAGGACGAGCCGCAGCGGCAGCGGGCCGCGGTCGGGGGCCGGGACGAGCGCGTCGGGGTCGAGCAGTTCACGGACGACGACGGTGGCTTCGAGCTCCTCGTCGAGGACCCGGTGGTAGTACGGCCAGAACTCCTCGATCGTCTGCGGCATGTCCCGGTCGTGGATGCCGAGAATCCGGCCGACCTGGAGCCATTCCGCGTAGAGCTGCCGCTCCTGCGCCTCGGTGAGCGGACGGGCCAGGAGACGGAGGCCGTGCCGGAAGACGGGGTAGCCGGTGGCGTGCACCCACGCGTAGTGGGCGGGGGTGAGGGCGTGGTAGCGGCGGCCGTGGGCGTCGGTGCCCTGGATCCGCTTGTGCATCGCACGGAGCCTGCGGCCCTCCTCGGCGGCGGCCGGACCGCCGTAGATCCACAGCTGGAGCGAGCGCAGGGAGCGCTCGCCGCGGCCCCACGGGTCGGTGCGGAAGACGGAGTGGTCGTCGACGCCGGCGCCGACGGCGGGGTGGGCGACCTGCAGGGTGAGGGCGGCGGGCAGCATCAGCAGTCCCCGTATGTCCCCGGCGACGGTCCACAGCACCCCGCCGACGGGCGGCGGTACGGGCTCGCGCTCGGATATCCGCTCGGACACCCGCTCCGGACGGCGGGCGGGCCGTGCCGCGGGGTCCGGTGCCGGACGGGACGTACGGACGTTCTCGCTCATGCGGTTCCCTCGTGCCTTTTCGCTGTTCGCTTCTCAGGCTGCCTCGGACCGTGTACGGCCTGCAAGGCCCGAACGGCCCGGCGGCCCGGCAGTCCGGCGGTCCGGCAGTCCGGCGGTCCGGGTGCGGCCTGCCGGTTCACCGGCCTCGTACGGCCTCGTCGAGCCGGTCGCGGACGTGTTCCGTCCGGCCGGGCGGTCGCGGATACGACGCGGGGCCGTGACCCGGGCTCGATGGCCCGGGGCACGGCCCCGTACGGGTGTGCGCGGTGCGTCAGGCGCGCTGGGCGCCGACCGGCTCGCCGACGATGCGGCCGGCGAGGGCGTGGGCCCAGGAGTCGACGTCACCGGCGAGCTCGCGCTCGGCGGTCTCGCGCTCCGCGGCGATCTGCTGGTGGCCGGCGGCCAGGATGCCGTCGCGCTCGGCGATGCCCTCGGCACGGGCGGCGGCGATGGCCTTCGAGCCTTCCTCGGTGGCCTGCGAGCGGATGCGGGCCGCGTCGTGGCGGGCCTCGGCCAGCTCGGCCTCGTACTGCTCACGGACGGCGGTGGCCTCGGCGCGCAGGCCGTCGGCGCGGTCGGTGCCGCCGTCGATGGCGTCCTCACGCTCGGCGAGCGTGCGGTTGATCTTCGGGAGGATCCCCTTGGCCAGGATCAGGAAGGTCAGGGCGAAGAGGATGGCACCGAGGATGAGCTCGGCCCAGACCGGGTTCAGGGGACCCAGGTCGATGGGGAAGATCTGCTTGTTGGC
This sequence comes from Streptomyces laurentii, assembly GCF_040635425.1. Taxonomy (NCBI): domain Bacteria; kingdom Bacillati; phylum Actinomycetota; class Actinomycetes; order Kitasatosporales; family Streptomycetaceae; genus Streptomyces; species Streptomyces laurentii. Next base: position 19,958 of record NZ_JBEYHT010000013.1, read on the forward strand.
GAGGGTCATGCGCGCATTCTACCTGCCTGCGAGGGGTGCCTTTCCTGGACCCGGGGCAGTGAAGTTGGCCGGCTCGTGCGCGGCGGGCCATATTCGCGGCACCCAAAGGCTACCCGAAGGTAACTACGGCTGCTTTGATGTGCGGCGCCGGTTCAAACCCCCACCCTTCCCGGGAGTTATCAGTGCCGCTCGCCGCCCTTCGCCGGATCCCTGGCGCCGCCCTGTCCACCGCCCTGTCGGTCACGCTGGCCGCGGCCGCGCTGACGGCGGCGGCCCCCGCCGCCTCCGCGGCCCCTTCGGCCACTGCCGCCCCGCGCCTGAAGGTGCTGACGTACAACACCTTCCTCATGTCGAAGAACCTGTACCCGAACTGGGGACAGGACCACCGGGCCGCGGCGATCCCGGCCGCGTCCTTCTTCCAGGGCCAGGACGTCGTGGTGCTCCAGGAAGCCTTCGACAACTCCTCGTCCGACGCCCTGAAGGCGAAGGCCGCCGCGCAGTACCCGTACCAGACCCCGGTCCTCGGCCGCTCGAAGTCGGGCTGGGACGCCACGGGCGGCAACTACTCGGCCCTGACCCCGGAGGACGGCGGGGTGACGGTGCTCAGCAAGTGGCCGGTGGTCCGCAAGGAGCAGTTCGTGTACAAGGACGGCTGCGGCTCCGACTGGTTCTCGAACAAGGGCTTCGTCTACGCGGTCCTCGACGTGAGCGGCAGCAAGGTGCACGTGGTCGGCACGCACACCCAGTCCACCGACCCGGGCTGCGGCGCGGGCGAGGCGGCCCAGGTGCGCAGCCGCCAGTTCAAGGCCGTCGACTCCTTCCTCGACGCCAAGAACATCCCGGCGGGCGAGCAGGTGATCGTGGCGGGCGACCTGAACGTGGACTCGCGCACGCCCGAGTACGCGACGATGCTCGCGGACGCGGGCCTGGCCGGCGCGGACACCCGCGACGGGCACCCGTACTCCTTCGACACCCAGCTCAACTCGATCGCCCTCGACCGCTACCCGACCGACCCGCGCGAGGACCTCGACTACGTCCTGTACCGCGCGGGCAACGCCCGGCCGGCGAGCTGGACGAACACGGTGGTGCGGGAACAGACCGCGCCGTGGACGGTCAGCAGCTGGGGCAAGGACTACACGTACACCAACCTGTCCGACCACTACCCGGTCACCGGCCAGTGACGTGACCGGCTGACACCCCCACCACAGCACCAGGCACGACGAGGTCCTTCCCCCGGAGGTACGCGGGAAAGGGCCTCGTCCGCGTCGGCGCCCACCGGGTCCCCGTGGACCGACTTCACTCACCCCTCCACGGGCGCGCACCCGACCTGCGCGGCGACGTAGCGGGCGGCATCTCCCACCAGCCGTTCGAATTCCTCCACCGGCCGGTCGCCGCGTGCCACGACGTGCATCCGCGTCTGAACCTGCACCTTCAGCGTTTCCTCGCGGCCCGAGGACGGAGAAGGACAGTCCACGAACAGCACGGCCTTGCTCTCATTCGCGTAGCCGTGTGCCGTCCCCCGCCGGATCCGGGCGTTGGCGGGGCTCCGTGACTGCTCGGCGAGCTCCTCGTCGTACGCCGAGGAGACGTCACGCCAGTAGTCGAAGTCCAGGTAGACGCCCCCTGCCGTGACTCCGCACCAGAATCCGCTCGGCAGTGTGAAGTCCGGCGTGAGCCTCTCGGCGTAAGGAGCGCCCTCGGCCGGCAGCAGCGCCGCGACGCTCCGGCCGGCGGGAAGAGCGCCTCCGCACACCTCCGGCGGCACCGCCACGGGCTCCGGCTCCGACCTGCCCGCGAGCCACCACCAGACCCCGCCACCCGCCAGAAGCGCCGCGGCCCCCAGGGCGGCGGCCATCCGCGCACGTCGCGAGCGCGGCAGGACAATCACCCGTCGCCTCCGCTCTTCGCCGGCGGCACGTAGCCGCTCTGCCGGCCCCGGCCTTCGTCGTACCCGGCGTTGGCCGCGTTCTCGGCGTCGTCGCCGAACTTCCGCTGTTCCTCCACGCTCAGACCGGCTTCCTTGGCCCCAAGTTCGGCGGCCTGGCGCGCGGCCGTGGCGCTCGCCTGCCGCTGCTTGTCCAGATATTCGCTCGAGCTTGTCACGGCCTCCTCCCCTGTGTCCCTCTCATAGTTCTTCGTGACGGATTCCTTGATGTCCTCGACGACCCAGGCCAGCGGTGAGCCGACTCCGGAGGCCTCCAGCGGCTTGCTGACGACTCCGAAGGCGCGGTCGGCCCACTTCGTACCCTCCTTGAGGCCCTCGTTGAACTCGGAGTCCCCCGCCGTCTTTTCGACGTACATGGCTTCCGCCCGCGCCTCGGACACAATGCCCGCGATCGTCGCTCCCGGCTTGGTGTACGTCTCCACGTCCTTGCGTACGTCGCCGAAGTCGTCCTTCCTGCCGCCCTCCACGTATCCGTCCGCGAGCCCGTTCATCAGGTCGGTCGTCGTGGCCTGCTGGGCGTTCACGATGGCGCCGTAGGCATCCGGATCCTTTCCGACGGTTCCCAGGAAGCGCGTGATCTGACCGTCGTTGAGCGCCTGGAGGTCGGCGTCGCACCCGTTGGTCTCGATACGCGAGGCACCCATGCCCTTCTGGAAGTCCCGCATGTACTCGGCCGTCATGTTGCCGAGACTGTCGTTCATCGCGGTCAGCGGGCCGCGCTTCTGCTCTTCGCCTTCACCCTTCACGGAGATCAGCTCATTGCCTGGGTCGTTTCCGAACTTCTCCACGACCCGGTGCATCAGCTCCGCTTGGTCATCGGTGTGAGGCACCGGCTTGGCGTGGCTTGTCTCCTCGTCATACGCCCGCCCCGAGACAGCCGCCTCCAAGGCGTGGCCGAGGGCGTTCGGACCCGCGTCGTTCGCCTTCTCGGCGGCCTTCTCCCAGGCTTCCTCGCCATCGCCGTCGCCGATGGCCGGCCCGGTCTCCGAGCGGTCGTCGAACCAGGGGTAGTCCTTGTCGGTGAACATCTCGAAGTAGTCGGCGTACGTCTTGCCACCTAGGCCGCTGTCGGGCTGGAGATCCTTCAGGTAAAGGTTTCCGTCGGCGTCCTGACGTAGATTCCAGCTGTCGAGGGTCTCGACGCCGAGGCCGCCCGTGACCTCGCGGTCGAAATACGCCTTGTCCATCTTCTGGCCGTCCAGGGAGTACGGCGTCATCTTGCCGTCGAAGAAGTCCTTCGCCGCTTCCGGACTGTGCCCGAGCGCCTCAAGGATTCCGGTCATGGCATTGAATCCGGAGCTACCATCACCGCCAGCGGGGTTGAGGTTGATGCCGATGTACGGCTCGTTCTGCGGAACGCTGCGCTTCCAAATCTCGGGGTCGTTCGCCTGAAGCTGGGCCGCGTGTTCGGCAAGCGGTGTAAGGAATCGCCGGTCGTACTCGCCGTATCGCAGGATGTTGCCGAGTATCTGGTAGCCGTACGGCTGATAGTTGGCCCGGCGCCCCGGGTCCACGTCGATGAGGCTCGCTCCGACACGCCGCAGGTCGGTCTGCCACTGCTCCGACAGGTGGGGGCGGTGGTCGCCGTCGGTAGCGGTGGCCAGCGCGAGGCCAAGGTCCTTCTGCAGGGCCTTGACCGTCTGAGCCCGTTCCTTGCTGTCCCCCTCTCCGTTCAGAGTGAGATCCGCGAAGAACTTCACACTCTGGTCGGGGCCTAGCCGCTCGTAAAAGGCGGTGGCGAACTCGGGCGACCGAGAGTGATCGTGGAGAAGCCCTCGAAGTTCCTTGAGCTCTTGGTCCGTCGCCCTGTCACCCTTGCGCGCGAGGTCGGCGGCCCGGGCGGCGTTCATCTCGTCAGTGCCAGCGTAGACCGGGGAAGTGAAGTCGTGGGGGTTGTCCCCAAGATTAGCCCGCAGTGTCTTGGTGATGTCGCGGTCGGCCTCGTCGGCCTCTTCGAGGACGGATCGAATCCGGCCTTCGATGTACGCGATGTCCGCCCGCTCCTTACGCAGGGCCACCTGGTAGTCCGGATCGTGCTTGCCCGCCGTGTCAACGCTCTGTTCGAGCGGCGAGGACGCCCGCACGGTGCCGTCCGCCGCGACCGAGACCCGCCGTGCGGGAGCCTCCTCGTCCACGATCTTCCAGAGTGCTTGCTTGGCCCTCTGAAAGGACGCGTATCCCTCTTCCAGGACGCTGTGGACACCCTTCGCGGCTTTCGCCGCATCGTCGAACTCCTTGGCCGTCTTGGCGATGAACGGCCTGGTGACGTCGGCGTTCACTCCCTTCCAGTCCGCTCTGTCGGACTTGGCCTTCATTCCCTTGCCCGCGTCTTCGGCCAGAATTTCCAGCTTGGACACCATCTGAGACCAGTCCGTCACCGCTTCCTTCAGTTTCCCCAGTGGGGCGTGCAGTACATCGTCGAATCCGAGCGCCACAGTCTCCACCCCTCAGGTGACGTGTCCGTCGATCCGGGAAACGACCGCTGAGCCCACGATGTCGCCGTCCTTCTTGTGGGACGCGGCCGAGCGGTCGAGGACTCCGCAGAACCTGTACGCCTCGCTCGCGACCGTGCCCACGTCAGTAACTGACGGATCGGACCACATCGTCGGCTCCGCACAGGTCGAGGCGGTTCGGGCCCGTGCCGGCGTTCGCGGCAACGGTGCGCTCGGTCGCCGTCCCTCCCAGGTCGAACGACATCCACTCCCCCAGTTGTTCACATGTGCAATGCCTGAGCCGATACTTTCGAGGACCGGCACGAAGATCCAGCCGGGCGCCTTTTCTTGACACGTTTCATACGGCGGCCAAGGCCTCGGGATGTTGCCATCACGGGATCGCCCCCGCTTGCGGGATCCGGGCGGGACGAGACGGTCCCAGCGAGAGCGGCCGGGACCGAGCGACCAGAACCACGGCCGACGGCCGTCGGGATGTCGGGGCGCGTTCATCTGGCTGCCCGCTTGATCGCTTACTCATAACGGGTCTAGCCCCATGCGCGGGGCAGACCTCCCCCTGCCCCGCGCGACAGACGAGAGGAACGTCCGTGGAACGCAGATCCCTGCTGGGTGCGACCGCCGGAGCCCTGATGCTCGGTGGACTCGCCCAGGTGCCCGCAGAGGCCGCACCGTCCGCCGCGCGCGGCGGTCACGCCGACAACGACAACGACGGCAAGGGCGGTGGCAAGCTCGTCACCACGTTCAACGTCATCAGCGACATCCAGGGCGACCTCGGCGACTTCACCCAGGCCCTGGCGGACATCAAGGCGTCCAACCCGCACTCCTCCGGCATGGCCGTCGCCGGGGACATCACCCCGCGCGGCTACGACTTCGAGTACGCCGACGTGAAGAAGACGCTGGACCGGGGCCCGAAGCCGCGCGAGGTCGCCTGGGCCATCGGCAACCACGAGTTCTACGTCCCGAAGTGGTCCGACCCGAGCACGCTCGCCCAGGACACCTGGCCCAACGGCACCACCGAGGATTCCCTCTTCCGGAGCTTCTACCGCTTCGCGGGGCGTTCCCGGACCTACGCGGAGACCACGTTCGGCGGGATCCCGGTGCTCACCATCGGCACCGAGCGCTACATGCACTTCCACGACAAGTCCCTGTGGGACGAGGTGTGGATGAGCGAGGCGCAGTTCCAGTGGCTCGAGGACCGGCTGCGGTACTGGGAGCGGCGGCGCAAGCCGGTCATGGTGATCACCCACCACCCGCTGCCGAACACCGTCTCCGGTACGCGCAGCAAGATCTACACGAGCGACTATCTCCAGCCCGACCGGCTGCTCGGTCTCCTCGGGCGGCACCGCGACGTGTTCCTGTTCAGCGGCCACACCCACTGGGACCTGAACCTGTCCGACTGGTACGTGCGCCGGGTGGTGCCGGGCACCGCCAACCTCGACGGCTTCTCGGTGATCAACACCGGTGCGGTGCAGACCGGCTTCGCCGACAACGGCCAGGGCGGCGAGATCACCGTCCCCGGTCACTTCAACCAGGGTCTCCAGGTGGACGTGTTCCGCGATCGCGTCGTCATCAAAGCGCGGGACTTCGCGACCGGCAGCTGGATGAAGCGGATATCCGTCCCGCTGGCTACCCGGATCTGATCACCGGGCCGGACCGCGCCGCCAGGGCCCGGTGGCGCGGCCCGGCCCCCTACCCGCTCCCGCACCAGCTCCCGTTCCCCGCCCCTCCGTCAGTAGAGGGTGCCGTAGTAGCTGTACGCCCAGAGGGCCACCACGCCCGCGACGCACAGCAGCACCACCCACGAGCCGAGGCCCGTGTGGCGCCCCGCACGCGTGCGTGCCGTACGGCCGGCGGAGCGCGGCCGGGTCCGGCGCGGGGGTTTCGGCGCGGCAGCGGAGGGGGCCGCGTCGGCGGCGGTCTCGGCGAGCAGGCGGCGGCAGACCGCGGCCAGCTCGGCCGTGCCGGAGGACAGGTCGACCACGGCCTCCAGGCGCGCGGGCGCGGTCGTCCCGCCGTCCAGGATCCGTCCGGCCCGGACCAGCGCCTGGTCCCGCCCGCCGGTCGGCGCGAGGCTGATCCAGCGCCGTACGTGCTCGCCCCGGATCACCACCCCGCCGCCGCGCTCGCGGTACACGGTGTGCTCCCGCCACAGGACGGCGGCCAACTCCCTTGCCGTCTCCCTGAGTTGCGTCTGCATACGCCTCCCTCTCCCCTCCCCTGATGCAAACAGGCGCACGACTCTAGCGTCCGCCACGCCCTCTCCCCCGCCAGGGTGTCCCGTGGTCCACTACGCCCCGAAGTCGTACACGGTGACCGCTATCCCCCGCGCCGTCAGCCGCTCCGTCACCAGCGGCTCGACCCGCGCCCACTCCCCGCCCGCGAGCCCGCAGCCGATGCGCGGCATGTGCACGGACGCGCCCAGCTCCACCGCCTTGTCGGCGAGCAGCCCGAGCGCCGCGTCGATCGCCTCGTACCGCACCGGCACCCCGCTGCTCCGGCCCCGGCGCATCCCCCGCTGCCCGACCATGTTGGCCACCCACAGATACGGGGTCACCTGGACGAACTGGGCGGCGCCGAGCCCGAAGTCGTTGCCGGCCCGCTCGCGGTGCCAGCGGCGGTACGCCGCCTCCGGCTCCGGCCAGCGGCGCGAGAGCGCGAGGACGAAGCCCTTGCCCCAGCCGCCGAGGTCGTTGCAGACATGCGCGACGATCTTGACGCCCTTGCCGTGCGGCGTGGTGGCGTCCCCCTGTACGTACGCGATCGCGTTCATGGGGTCACCGTACGAGTCGGCACCGACAACGCCCGCTGTCTTTTACAGCGCCGGTGAGACAGCAATACTGTTGAACCATGGTTCACGCGAGCGACGAGCACGACGGCGGGCAGCGGGCGAGTGCGCCGGGCGGTCCCGGCGACCCCGTCTACACCGTGGACGAGCTGGCCGCCCGGGCCGGGGTGACCGTGCGGACGGTGCGGTTCTACGGGACCCGGGGGCTGCTGCCGCCGCCCGTCATCGGACCCCGCCGGGTCGGCCACTACGGGCCCGCCCATCTGTCCCGGCTCGCCCTCATCGAGGAGCTCCAGCGGCAGGGCATGACGCTCGCCGCGATCGAACGCTATCTGGAGCAGCTGCCGTCCGATCTCAGTGCCCAGGACCTGGCGGTGCACCGCGCCCTGGTCGCCTCCTGGGCGCCCGAGTCGGCGGAGGAGATCACGCTCCAGGAGCTGCGGCGGCGGGCCGGGCGGCCGCTGGCCGACCGGGACGTGGACCGGCTCGCCGCGATGGGGGTCCTCGAACGGGGCCCCGACCCGGACGTGTTCCGGCTCGACGGCTCCCTGCTGCGGCTCGGCGTGGAGCTGCTCGACGTCCCCATCGAGCACGAGACGATCCTCGCCTCCCGCGCCGTGCTGCTCGCGCACGCGCGCGGGGCCGCGCACGAGCTGGCCCGGCTGTTCCAGGAGCAGGTGTGGAACCCGTACCGGGAGAGCGGCGAGGACCCGGACCACCTCAGCGCGATGAAGTCGCTGTCGGCGCACATGCAGCCGATGGTGATCCAGGCCCTCGTGACGGCCTTTCAGCGGTCCCTCAGCGAGGAGCTGAGGAGCGCGTTCAGGACGCCGCCACCGCCGGCGTCCTGAGCGCGCCCGCCCCGCCGGCTACGCCGGGGCGTCCGTGAAGACCTCGCCCCGCTCGGCCTTCTCCACCAGGAGGGCGGGCGGGGTGAAGCGCTCGCCGTAGATGGCGGCCAGCTCGCGGGCCCGCGCGACGAAGCCGGCGACACCGCCCTCGTAGCCGTTGACGTACTGGAGCACGCCGCCGGTCCAGGCCGGGAAGCCGATGCCGAGGATGGAGCCGATGTTGGCGTCGGCGACCGAGGTCAGCACGCCTTCCTCGACCAGCCGTACGGTGTCCAGGGCCTCGGCGAAGAGCATCCGCTCCTGCATGTCCGTGAACGGGATCTCCGCGTCCGGCTTGGCGAAGTGCTCGCGCAGGCCCGGCCACAGCTTGCCGCGCGCGCCGTCCTCGCCGTACTCGTAGAAGCCGCCGCCGCCGCTGCGGCCCGGGCGGCCGAACTCGTCGACCATGCGGTCGATGACGGCCTCGCCGGGGTGCGAGGTCCAGGTGCCGCCGGCCTCCTCGACGGCCTTCTTCGACTCGTTGCGGATCTTGCGCGGCAGGGTGAGGGTCAGCTCGTCCATGAGGGAGAGGACCTTGGCCGGGTAGCCGGCCTGGGCCGCGGCCTGCTCGACGGAGGCGGGCTCGATGCCCTCGCCGACCATGGCGACGCCCTCGTTGATGAACTGGCCGATCACCCGGGAGGTGAAGAAGCCGCGCGAGTCGTTGACGACGATCGGCGTCTTGTTGATCTGGCGGACCAGGTCGAAGGCGCGGGCCAGGGCCTCGTCGCCGGTGCTCTCGCCCTTGATGATCTCGACGAGCGGCATCTTGTCGACCGGCGAGAAGAAATGAAGACCGATGAAGTCGGCCTGCCGCTCGACGCCCTCGGCGAGGGTGGTGATGGGCAGCGCGGAGGTGTTGGAGCACAGCAGCGCGTCGGGCTCGACGACGTGCTGGATCTCCTGGAACACCTTGTGCTTGAGCGCGGTGTCCTCGAAGACCGCCTCGATGACGGCGTCGCAGCCGGCCAGGTCCGCCACGTCGCCGGTCGGGGCGATCCGGGCGAGCAGCGCGTCGGCCTTCTCCTGGGTGGTGCGGCCCCGGCCGACGGCCTTGGCGCACAGCTTCTCGGAGTACGCCTTGCCCTTGGCCGCGGCCTCGGTGCTGACGTCCTTGAGGACGACGTCGATGCCGGCCCGGGCGCAGGAGTACGCGATGCCGGCGCCCATCATGCCGGCGCCGAGCACGGCGACCTTGCGGACCGGGCGCTTCTCGATGCCCTGGGGGCGGTTGGCGCCGGAGTTGACGGCCTGCAGGTCGAAGAAGAACGCCTGGATCATGTTCTTCGCGGTCTGGCCGGTGACCAGCTCGGTGAAGTAGCGGCTCTCGATGACGAGCGCGGTCTCGAAGTCGACCTGGGAGCCCTCGACGGCCGCCGCCATGATGTTGCGGGGCGCCGGGTAGGGCGCGCCGTTCAGCTGCTTGCGCAGGTTGGCGGGGAAGGCCGGCAGGTTGGCGGCGAACTTCGGGTTCGACGGGGTGCCGCCGGGAATCCGGTAGCCGGGCACGTCCCAGGGCTGCTGCGACGCGGGGTGCGCGTCGATGAAGGCGCGGGCCTTCGCGAGCAGGTCCTCCGGGGAGTCGGCCAGCTCGTGCACGAGGCCGCTCGCGAGCGCCCGCTGCGGGGTGTACTGGGTGCCCTGGAGCAGCACCTTCAGCAGGGCGTCGGTGATGCCCATGAGGCGTACGGTACGGGCGACGCCGCCGCCGCCCGGGAGCAGGCCGAGGGTGACCTCGGGCAGGCCGATCTTGGAGCCGGGCGCGTCGAGGGCGACGCGGTGGTGGGAGGCGAGCGCGATCTCGTAGCCGCCGCCGAGCGCGGCACCGTTGATCGCGGCGACGACGGGCTTGCCGAGGGTCTCGATGCGGCGCAGCGCGTCCTTCATCTCCAGGGCGGCCTCGAAGATCGGCCGGGCGTCCTCGGGACCGGCCTTGATCATGTCCTTGAGGTCGCCGCCGGCGAAGAAGGTCTTCTTCGCGGAGGTGTAGATGATGCCGCGGATGGAGTCCTTCTCGGCCACGGCGCGGTCGGCGACGGCCTTGATGGAGGCCCGGAAGGCCTGGTTCATGGTGTTCGCGGACTGGTCCGGGTCGTCGAGGACGAGGGTGACGACGCCGGTCTCGTCCTGCTCCCAGCGGATGGTGGTGCTCTCGCTCATGACTGATGCTTCTCCGTAAGAGGGGTTCGGACCGGGCGGTCAGAAGCGCTCGACGCGCTCGACGATGGTGGCGATGCCCATGCCGCCGCCGACGCACAGGGTGACGAGGCCGTAGCGCTTGCCCTGCCGCTCCAGCTCGTCGACGACCGTGCCGAGGATCATCGCGCCGGTGGCGCCGAGCGGGTGGCCGAGTGCGATGGCGCCGCCGTTGACGTTGATCTTGTCGAGGGAGACGCCCATCTCCTTGGCGAAGCGCAGGACGACGGCGGCGAAGGCCTCGTTGATCTCGATCAGGTCGATGTCGTCGATGGTGAGGCCGGCCTTGGCGAGCGCCTTGCGGGCGGCCGGGGCGGGGCCGGTGAGCATGATGGTCGGCTCGGAGCCGGAGACGGCGGCGGAGACGATCCGGGCGCGGGGCGTCAGCCCGTACCGCTCGCCGGTCTCGCGCGAACCGACGGCGACGAGGGAGGCGCCGTCGACGATGCCGGAGGAGTTGCCGGCGTGGTGAACGTGGTCGATCTCCTCGACCCAGTGGTACTTCTGCAGCGCGACGGCGTCGAAGCCGCCCAGCTCGCCGATGTCCGCGAAGGACGGCTTGAGGCGGGCGAGCGAGTCGGCGGTGGTGCCGGGGCGCATGTGCTCGTCGTGGTCGAGGACGGTGAGGCCGGCGCGGTCCGTGACGGGGACGACGGAGCGGTCGAAGCGGCCCGCCTTCCAGGCTTCGGCGGCGCGCTCCTGGGAGAGGGCGGCGTACTCGTCGACGTCGCGGCGGGAGAAGCCCTCGATGGTGGCGATGAGGTCGGCGCCGATGCCCTGGGGGACGAAGTTGGTGGCCATGTTGGTCATCGGGTCGGCGAACCAGGCGCCGCCGTCGGAGGCCATCGGGACGCGGGACATGGACTCGACGCCGCCGGCCAGGACCAGGTCCTCCCAGCCGGAGCGGACCTTCATCGCGGCCATGTTGACGGCTTCGAGGCCGGAGGCGCAGAAGCGGTTCTCCTGGACACCGGCGACGGTGTCGGGCAGGCCGGCGGCGATGGCGGCGATCCGGGCGATGTCGGAGCCCTGGTCGCCGACGGGGCCGACGACGCCGAGGACGATGTCGTCGATGGCGGCCGGGTCGAGGCCGGGCTGGCGGACCTGGATCTCCCGGATCAGGCCGACGACCAGGTCGATCGGCTTGGTGCCGTGCAGGGCCCCGTTGGCCTTGCCGCGGCCGCGCGGGGTGCGGATCGCGTCGTAGACGTACGCTTCGGTGGTCACGGTGGTGCCTTTCACATGAGGGTCGGACGCGAGGGCCGGGCGGCGCGCGGGGGGCCGGGGCGCTCGCGGAGGTCGAGGGCGGGCCCGGGTCGGATCCGGGCGGGCGGCGGCGGGGTCAGCCGAGCAGGGAACGGCCGATGATCTCCTTCATGATCTCGGTCGTCCCGCCGTAGATGGTCTGGATCCGGCCGTCGGTGAACGCCCTGGCGACCGGGAATTCGCTCATGTAGCCGTATCCGCCATGCAGTTGCAGGCACCGGTCGGCGACCCGCTTCTGCAGTTCGGTGGCCCACCACTTGGCCATGGAGGCGTTCACCGCGTCCAGGCCGGTGCCGTTCGGGTCGATGTGCTCCTCGACGCAGCGGTCGACGAAGGTACGGGTGACGGCGCACTCCGTGGCCATCTCGGCGATCTCGAAACGGACGTGCTGGAGCTTGGCGAGCGGGCGGCCGAAGGCCTCGCGCTCCTTGACGTACGTGCTGGTCAGCTCCAGCAGGTGCTCGGCCCCGGCGATGGCGGCGACCGCGATGGCGAGCCGTTCCTGGGCGAGGTTGGTCATCAGATGGACGAAGGCGCCGTCGAGCTGCCCGAGCAGGTTCTCCTTGGGGACGCGGACGTCACGGAAGAAGAGTTCGGCGGTGTCCTGGGCCTTCTGGCCGATCTTGTCGAGGTTGCGGCCGCGCTCGAAGCCCTCCATGCCGCGTTCGACGACGAGGAGGGAGAGCCCGTGGGCGCCGCCCTCGGGGGTCGTCTTGGCGACGACGACGACCAGGTCGGCGAGGATGCCGTTGGAGATGAAGGTCTTGGAGCCGTTGAGGATCCAGTGGTCGCCGCGGTCCTCGGCGGTGGTGCGGATCGCCTGGAGGTCGGAGCCGGCGCCGGGCTCGGTCATGGCGATGGCGGTGACGGTCTCGCCGCTGCAGAAGCCGGGCAGCCAGCGGCGCTTCTGCTCCTCTGTGGCGAGCGAGGTGAAGTACGGGCCGATGATGTCGTTGTGCAGCCCGATGGCGAGGCCGGGGGTGCCGGCCCGGGTGAACTCCTCGGCGAGGACGACGCTGTAGCGGAAGTCCGGGATCCCGCCGCCGCCGTACTCCTCGTCGACGTCGAGGCCGAGCAGCCCCTGCCGCCCGGCGGCCCGCCACACCTCTCGGGAGACGACGCCGTCCTTCTCCCACCGCTCGTAGTGCGGCAGCACCTCCTTGGCGAGGAAGGTGCGGACCGTCCGGCGGAACGCCTCGTGGTCGTCGGTGTAGAGCCGGCGCTTCATGCCTGCTGCTCCTTGGCGTCGTCGGGCTGGTCGGTCGGGGCGGGAAGCCCGGATGGGCGGAGGGCTGGTACGTCCCAGTCGCGGGCGACCTCGTCGGTGTCGGCGCCCGGCAGGACGGGTCCGGTGCGGACCGTGCCCGGGGTGGCGGAGAAGCGCGGCGCGGGCGCGGGCTGGACCTGGCCGGCGTGCTCGACGAAGGTGCCGCGCGCGGCGAGGTGCGGGTGCGCGGGCGCCTCGCGCATCGAGAGGACGGGGGCCACGCAGGCGTCGGTGCCCTCGAAGACGGCCGTCCACTCGGCGCGCGTACGGGTGCGGAAGCGGGCGGCGACGGCGGTCCGCAGCTCGGGCCAGCGGGCGAGGTCGAACCGGGCCCCGGCGGCCTCCCCGATGCCGAGCAGGCGGGCGAACTCGTCGTAGAACCGCTGCTCCAGCGCGCCGACGGCCATGTAGCCGCCGTCGGAGGTCTCGTACGTGCCGTAGAAGGGGCAGCCGCCGTCGAGCAGGTTCACCCCGCGCCGGTCCTGCCAGCCGCCGGCGGCGAGCATGCCGTGGATCATGGTGGCGAGGTGGGCGGCGCCGTCGACGATGGCGGCGTCGACGACCTGGCCCTCGCCGTGCTCGCGGGCGTGCCGGAGGGCGGCCAGGATGCCGATGACGAGGTAGAGCGAGCCGCCCGCGTAGTCGCCGACCAGGTTGGCGGGGATGGTGGGTGGCCCCTCGGGGTCGGGGCCGATCATGCCGAGGGTGCCGGTGACGGCGAGGTAGGAGATGTCGTGCCCGGCGGTGGGGGCGAGCGGGCCGTCCTGGCCCCAGCCGGTCATCCGGCCGTAGACGAGCCGGGGGTTGCGGGCGAGAGCGGCGTCGGGGCCGACGCCGAGGCGTTCGGCGACACCGGGTCGGTAGCCCTCGACGAGGACGTCGGCGCGGGCGACCAGGTCGAGCACGGTGGCCGGGCCGTCGGCGGCCTTGAGGTCGACGCGTACGGACCGCTTGTTGCGGTTGGTGAGGTCGTACGCGGGGTCGATGCCGAGGGCCGTGCCGCCGGGGCGGTCGACGCGGACGACGTCGGCGCCGAGGTCGGCGAGGACCATGGCGGCGAAGGGGCCGGGGCCGATGCCGGCGAGTTCGACCACACGGATCCCGGCGAGCGGGCCGGTGCGGGACGGTCCGGGTGTCGTCATCAGGCCCCCAGGGAGTTGCGCCAGTGTGTGACATCAATGCTGTAACACCGGAGATGCTAGGAACGTGTTCCACTCCGCACAAGCCCCCGGGCCGAGCAAGCGCTTACCTCGGCTGGATCGGACGCTTCCGCTAGAGTCCGCCGACGACATACGGGCCGGGGCGCGAGGGGAAGGCGAGAGGCCGTGGAGACTGGGGCGGAAACGAGGGCGGCCGAGCGGCCGTACGACGTGGTGCTCTTCGGGGCGACCGGGTTCGTGGGCGAGCTCACCGCGGAGTATCTGGCCGCGCACGCGTCGGCGGACTGCCGCTGGGCCCTGGCGGGGCGCAGCCGGGACCGGCTCGCCGCGCTGCGCGACCGGCTCGCCGACCGGTGGCCGCACTGCGCCGCACTGCCGCTGCTCGTCGCGGACAGCGAGGACCCCGTGTCGCTGCGGACGCTCGCCCGCTCGGCGCGGGTCGTGGCGAGCACGGTCGGCCCCTATATCCGGTACGGGGACGAGCTGGTCGCCGCGTGCGCGCGGGCCGGCACCGACTATCTGGACCTGACCGGGGAGCCGGAGTTCGTCGACCGCGTGTACGTGCGCCACGACGCCCTGGCCCGCGAGACCGGCGCCCGCCTCGTGCACGCCTGCGGCTTCGACTCGGTCCCGCACGACCTCGGCGTCTACTTCACGGTGCGGCAGCTGCCGGAGGGGGTGCCGTTGCGGGTCGACGGGTTCGTCCGGGCGGGCGCGCTCTTCTCGGGCGGCACCTTCGCCTCGGCCCTCTCCGCGTTCGGGCGCGGCCGGGAGATGCTGGACGCGGCGCGCGAACGGCGGCTGCACGAACCGCGGTCGGTGAACCGGCGGGCCCGGGCGCCGCTCGGCGGGCCCCGGTTCAGCCGGGAGACCGGCACCTGGGCGCTGCCGCTGCCCACGCTCGATCCGCAGGTGGTGGTCCGCTCGGCGCGGGCCCTCGACCGCTACGGGCCGGACTTCCGCTACCGCCACTACGCCTCGCTGAAGACCCTGCCGGTGGCCCTGGGCGGCTCGGCGGCGGTCGGCACGGGCGTTCTGGCGGCGCAACTGCCCGCCGTACGCGCGTGGCTGACGAAGTGTTACGCGTCGGGGAAGGGGCCGAGCGCCGAACGGCGGGCCCGTAGCTGGTTCTCCGTGCGCTTCGTCGGGGAGGGCGGCGGCCGACGGGTGTTCACCGAGGTCTCGGGCGGCGACCCGGGCTACGACGAGACGGCGAAGATGCTGGCCGAGTCGGCGCTCAGCCTCGCCTTCGACCCGCTGCCCGCGACGGCCGGGCAGGTCACCACGGCGGTCGCGATGGGCGACGCGCTCCTCGGCCGGCTGCGGGCGGCGGGCCTGCGCTTCCGGGTGGCGCACTCGGGCTGAGCGGGGCCGCCGGCGACCGCGCTCAGCGCCGTACGAGACGGAATCAGTGGCGTACGAGACAGAAGGGGTGACCGGCCGGGTCGGCGTAGATGCGCCAGGACCGGTCGCCCCCGTCGTCGTCGAGCCGCCGCGCGCCGAGCGCCAGGACCGCCTCGTGCGCGACGTCCAGGTCGGCGACCCGTACGTCGATGTGGAACTGCTGCTCGGGCGCGCCCCACACCGGGGGCCGGTGGTCGGCCACGCCCTGGAAGGCGAGCACCGGGGCGCCGGAGGCGTCGTGCAGAGTGGCCCACGCGGCGCCGACGGCCCACTGGGCGTCGGGCCTGTTGATCTCACCGCCGAGCAACCGCTGGTAGAAGCGGGCCAGTTCCATCACGTCGGGGCAGTCGAGCACGAGGCACTGGAAGGTGCCGATCGCGGAGGGAAGCGCCGTACCGGGGGAAGTCATGGAGCCACTCTGCCGTCCTTGATCACACCCCCGGTATCCGTACGGATACTTACGGGTACTCAGGCGTCCCGGCCGGTCGTCGCGCCCTCGGCCGCTTCCTGCTCCGTCGCCGCGAGCGCCTCGGCGAGGGCCCGGCGGCAGAGCGCGTCGGCGTGCCGGGTGGTCTCGGGGAGGCGGTAGCGCGGGCTCAGGTGCAGGGTGTGGGCGCAGGCCCGGTCCAGGGAGACCCGGTGGCCGACGGAGACGTACACCGGCTTGACCCCGGCGCGGGTGCGCAGCGCGCGTCCGACGGTCTCGCCGTCGGCGACGAGGTCGCCGAACGCGCCGCGCTCCGGGCCGGGTTGCTCATAGGTGAAGGTGAACGGGTTCTTGGCGACACCGATCGACGGCAGCCCGGTGAGCACCCCGAGGTGACTGGCGAGCCCGAAGCGGCGGGGGTGGGCGAGGCCGTACCCGTCGCAGACCAGCACGCCGGGGTCGGCGGAAAGCCGGTCGAGCGCGGCGACCACGGTGGGGATCTCCCGGAAGGCGAGCAGCCCGGGCACGTACGGGAAGGAGACCCGCCCGACGGCGGTGGCCTCCTCGACCACCTCCAGGGTGCGGGCGTCGAGGACCACGGCCGCGGCGGCGACCAGGTCGCGCTCGTCGTCGTAGGCCACGTCGAGCCCGGTGACGTGCCCCGTCCCCGCCTCGGGCCCCTCCTCCCCCAGCACCAGCCGCCCGCGCAGCTCCTCCTGCACGGCCAGCGCCGCACCCTCGCCGGCGGGCCACCCGGCGGGAATCTCGATGATCTTCATGCTCCGGACCCTACGCGCCACCCGCGCGGGCACGCGCGGGCACGCGCGGGCATTCGCCGGTCCCTCGCGGCGCCCTCGCGCCGGGGACGAGGGCGGGGAGCCGGCATGGCGGAGCCGGCATGGCGGAGCCGGGCGCCAACCCCCTCGCCGGGATGGGCTCTCGGGGCGAGGCGTAGCCTGGCTCGTATGTTCGTACTGGAGTTGACGTACACCGCGCCGATCGAGCGGATCGACGAGCTGATTCCCGCGCATCGCACCTGGCTGGAAGCGCGGTACGCCGAGGGGGTGTTCCTGGCGTCGGGCCGGAAGGAGCCGCGCGAGGGCGGGGTGATCCTGGCCGGCGGGGTCGGCCGCTCGGAGATCGAGATGATCGTGGCGACCGACCCGTTCAGCGTCGCGGGCGTGTGCACGTACCGGATCATGGAATTCCTCGCCACCAAGACGGTGAAGGAACTCGCGCCGTTCCGGGACGAGTTGCCCGCCTCGTAACGAAGGATGCCGTCGGGAGCCGGCAGGCGTACCCCCTGCCGGTCTCCCCGTACCACCTCGCGGACCTGTCGCCTACTGGACGAAGGGGAGGAACAGGTCCGCCGTGGCCTCGGCGTGAACGGTGAACTGCTCGCGGGCCTTCGCCGGATCACTGCCCTCGATCGCCGAGACCAGACCGCGATGCTGCTGGCCGGGCGTGCTCCGGGCCTCCACTCCGCCGGGATGGTCGGCCAGCAGCCGGGTCAGCTCGTCCTGGATGCCCCGCTCGGCCTCCACCAGCCGCCGGGAGCCGGAGAGTTCGGCGATGTGCAGGTGGAGCCCCGCGTCCAGGGTGCGATACGCCTCCGCCTCCGCGATCGCCGCGTCGGCGGCGGCCTCGAGTTCACGCAGCCTGGCCAGCCCCGCCTCGGAGGCGCGCCGGGCTGCCCTGGCCGATGCCTCCCCCGACACCGCGATCCGCCAGACCGTCAGCTCTTCGATGTCGTCCAGCGTGTACGGGTGGAGAGCGGTCAGCTCCCGGATCCGGGTGAGGACATCGGGGACCACGTAGGTTCCCGCGCGGTAGCCGCGCCGGGTCTCGATCAGGCCCTCCTCCCGCAGGACCGCCATCGAGTGGCGAATGGTCATGACGGCGACGTCGAACATCTCGGCCAGGGTCTTCTCCGGCGGGAAGCGATCACCGCCGACGAGAATCCGCGCGCCGATCAGCTCGCTGAGCCGTCGTGCGATGGCCTCCGCGGCCCCGGCGGCACGCACGGGCGCAATGTGACGCGCCCAACCCTTGTCGTCCATGAAACCTATCCTCTAGATTTCGCATTTCTGCTGCAAGTCTGCGATCACTGGAGAGCCTATGAGTACGACTGAGCCCACGGCACCCCGCATCGGCATACCCGTGCGCCTCAGCGACGCCGACGCGCCCGGCGCCGACCAGCGCGTCGTCGAGGCGAACCGCATCTTCGACGACGTCGTCACGCTCATCCGCGACGCCGGTGCCGAGCCCGTCCTGCTTCGGCCCGGCTCCGACGGGACCCCGCAGGACTCCCTCCTCGCGGACTGCCGCGGCTTCGTCGTACCGGGCGGAGGGGACGTCGACCCGGCGCTGTACGGGGCCGATCCGGCGCACCCGGCCCTGTACGACGTCAACCCCGCGCAGGACCGGCTCGACACGGCCGTCATCCGCTACGCCCTGGAGAAGCGGCTGCCGTACCTCGGGATCTGCCGCGGCATGCAGCTGCTCAACATCATGCGGGGCGGCACCCTCCACCTCGATCTGCCGAAGACCTCCGTGGCGCACGACCCGGAGCCCGGCGACGAGTGGGCGGTCCACGAGGTGGCGCTCGTGTCCGGCACCGCGGTGGCCGAGGTCTTCGGTCGCGACCGGATGCCGGTGTCCTCCGGCCACCACCAGGCGGTCGACCGGGTGGGCGCCGGACTGCGGGTGGCCGCCCGCGCCGACGACGGCTGCGTGGAGGCCGTCGAGGCGTACGCCGGCCCCGAGGACTCGGGCACGACGCCGTGGACCGTCGGTGTCCAGTGGCACCCCGAAGCGTTCGTGCCCAGCTCCGAGCTGCGACTGCCGCTGTTCCGCGCGCTGCTCGAACAGGTCGAGCGGGCCGAGCGCGAGGACGCCGGGCCCCGGACGGGTGACCGGTGATGGGGCAAGGAAA
This sequence comes from Streptomyces laurentii, assembly GCF_040635425.1. Classification (NCBI taxonomy): domain Bacteria; kingdom Bacillati; phylum Actinomycetota; class Actinomycetes; order Kitasatosporales; family Streptomycetaceae; genus Streptomyces; species Streptomyces laurentii. Next base: position 38,683 of record NZ_JBEYHT010000013.1, read on the forward strand.
CGGGACGGCGACGCGCCGCCCGGACACGGGCGGGGCTCCGGCGGCGGGTGACACCGCCACCGCCGCTGGAGCCGGATCCGGCGGCGGCGCGACCACGCTGGCGCGAAGCCTCCACAGCCGCCACATCACCATGATCAGCATCGGTGGTGCGGTCGGCGCCGGACTCTTCGTCGGCTCGGGAGTCAGCATCCAGCAGGCCGGCCCGGGCATTCTGATCGCCTACGCCCTCACGGCCGCCATCGTCGTCCTGATCATGCGGATGCTGGCCGAGATGTCGATGACCCGGCCGGACACCGGCGCCTTCGCCGTCTACGGCCGGCTGGCCTTCGGCCGCTGGGCCGGATTCACCAGCGGCTGGATCTACTGGATCGGCTGGCCCCTGGGCCTGTGTGTCGAGGCCATCGCGACGGCCCGGATCGTGCACGGCTGGATCCCGGCCCTGCCGGTCTGGCTCACCGCCCTGGCCATGGTCGGCCTTGTGACCGCCGTCAACCTCTTCTCGGTACGCGCCTACGGGGAGATGGAGTTCTGGGTCGTCTGGATCAAGGTCGCGGTGATCGCCCTGTTCATCGCCGTCGGCCTCGTCGCGGTCGCCGGCCTGCTGCCGGGAACGCCCACGCCCGGCGTCGGGAACCTGGTGGACCACGGAGGCTTCCTCCCCATGGGGCTCGGCGGCGTCGTCATCGCCACCTCGGGCGCGATGTTCTCCTTCTCCGGTACCGAAATCGTGACCATCGCCGCGGGAGAGGCCCAGGACGCCGCGACCGCCATCCGCAAGAGCACCCGCACCATCCTGCTCCGGGTCACCGTCTTCTACCTCGGCTCGCTGGCGGTGATCGTCCTGCTCCTGCCCTGGAACAGCACCGCCGTGGGCGAGAGCCCCTTCGCCGCGACCCTCTCCCATCTCGGTCTGCGCGGCGCGTCCACCGTGCTGAACGTCGTGCTGTTCGCGGCGATGCTCTCCACGATGAACTCCCAGGTCTACGCCAGTTCCCGGATGCTCTTCGCGCTGGCCCGGGACCGCGACGCCCCGTCCCTCTTCGCCCGCGTCTCCCGCCGCGGTGTGCCGCACACGGCCATTCTCCTGACCGTCTCGGTCGCGGTGCTCTGCCTGCTGCTCCAGGTCTTCCATCCGACCACGGCGTTCAGCCGGCTCGTCAGCATCACCGGAGACACCGTCTACGTCACCTGGATCGGCATCGCCGCGGCGCACCTGATGCTCGGCCGCCGCGACCGCTCCGAGGGTCTCCGGCCCGCCTCCGGTACCGGGGTCTGGCTCTTCCCCTGGCTGACCTGGGCGACCCTGATCGCTCTCCTCGGGCTGTACGCGGTGATGATCGTCCTGCCGGAGTCGCGCGTGGACGCCGTGCTGGCGCTCGGGTTCACCGTGGCCGTGGCCCTCGCGGGCCTGTGGCTGCAGCGAAGGGACGCGACACCTGCCGCGTGATCCGGACGGTGGCTCCGGCCCCGGCCCCGGCGGGGCCAGAGCCAGGGCCGGGCCAGAGCCGGGGCCGGGCCAGAGCCGGGGCCGGGGCGTGGCCACCTCCGACAGGCCTCGACAGGCCCCGGCCGGCACTCCGACCGGAAGTTCGCCGCCGGGTCGGCGCGGCAGCGGCACGGGTTTACATCGTGACGACGAGTTTGCCCGTGGTGTGCGTACGGACGTTCCCTTGGGTTGCAGGAAGTGTCGTGCACTGTCGCGTCACCCTGGGCGGTGAATCTGTGGCCGACAGTTCCTGAACCGGTGTCGCGGACGTCGCAGGTGTTGCTGAGATGCGCCCGTGATGGAGAAGAGGAAAGTGCGGTTGCGGCCGTTCGTGGTGCGGATGCCGTCGGGTGACCGGTACTGGACGGTGCTGGACGAAGACGAGCTCGCGCCGATTGCCGAGGTGGATGAGTTTTTGCGGCACGTGCGGTTCGGCCGGGACCAGGCCGAGTCGACGACCGCGACGTACGCGGGCGCGATGAAGCTGTTCCTGATCTGGTGTGCCCGGTCGGGTCTCGACTGGCGGGAGTGCGCGGGTCGTCTCGGGTCTTTCATGTTCTGGCTGCGGCACGTCCGGCTAGATGGGGATCTGGTGGTCCCTGGACCGGGGCAACAGCCGGTTCGAGGCCCTCGCCGGGTGAACACGATCCTGGCCGGGGTGCGGGAGTTCTTGAAGCACCAGGTCGCCGTGGGCAACGCTCCGGTGGCGGTGCTGGGCATGCTCTACGAAGTGGCTGATGATCGTGACCTTCCTGTCGAGGTTCGTGGTGAGGCGAGCGGGCCCCGCTTCTACGCCCGAGCCCGGCATCGGGCCGCGGTCCCGGACGCACCAGTCGACCGGGCCAGCGACGACGAGGTAGTGGCTCTGCTGCGGGCCTGCCGGACGGCACGGGATCGACTGATCGTCCTGCTGATGGCGCGCGCGGGTCTGCGCCGCGGGGAAGCGGTGGGTCTGCGCCGGGAGGACATCCACTTCGTCGTCAGTGCCCGACACCTGGGTTGTTCGGTGCCGGGCTCGCACCTTCACGTGGTGCGTCGGGACAACGGCTCGGGCGCGTGGGCGAAGTCGCGTCGGTCCCGGGCAGTGCCGGTGGACTTTCTGGTGGTCCAGGCGTTCGACCAGTACGCGGTGGAGCGTGCGAGATGTGCTGAGGCGGCACTCAGCGACATAGTGCTGGTGAACCTGGCCCGGCCGCCGGCCGGGGCACCGGTGAAGCCCGGGGCGGTCAACGAGTTGCTCGTGCGGCTCTCCCGGCGGGCGGGGCTGGAGCGGGTGATCCATCCGCACTCTCTGCGGCACGCCTTCGCCACCAACGTGGTCGAGGCCGGTGCCGCCATCGACGAGGTCCAGCAGTTGCTGGGCCATCGGTCGGTGACCAGCACGCAGGTCTACCTCCACCCGTCGCCGCAGCGCCTGCGGGCCGCGGTCGACCGCGTGGGATCGCTCATCGGGGAGGTTCGCTCATGAATGTTGAGGCCGCGCTGGCACCGCCGCCCGACAGCGGGCGGGAGGACGCCCAGGCCGAGCGGCTGTTCTCGCGAGTGCGGCAGGACTTCTTGGTCCGGCTGGGGTGGGACGAGCGGCTGCGGATCGCACGGCCGTCGCCGGATCATCCCTTGATCGGGTACCGGTCCTGTACCGTGCGGAACTGCATCGCGCCTGCCCGTCTGGGAGGTGGCGCTCCCCTGTGTGCCACCTGCCGAGGACGGTGGCGGGCCGGCGAGCAGGACTTGGAGGACTTCCTGACAACAGCGGTTCGGATCTTCACGGGCACCGATGGCCCGTGCCGGGTGCCGGGGTGCGAGCGGGTCTGGAGGTCGTTCGACAACCCGGTCTGCCTCAGCCACATGGATCAGAAGTACCGCCTCGGGATCGAGACGATCGAGGACTTCGTCCTCGATCCGCGGGTGGGACCGAAGCCGGCGTTGGAGCCGTGCTCGGTGGCAGCGTGTCACCGGCAGAGTAAGGACCGCGGCGGATTCTGCGCGGGGCACCGATGGAGCTGGAACGAAGCCAGGCGAAAGGATCCGGACGTCGATCTCGGGCTGTGGTCCCGGACCGCGCCAGCGGTCCACGACGGCACCTTGATCAGCTTTCGCGGATTACCGGACCTCGTTGTCGCCGAGTTGCTGTTCGGAACTCAGCAGCGCCTGGACCGGCACGTCCGGCTGCTGCACACGGCGTTCAAAGGCCTGTGCGACACGGCTCGCGCCCAGCAGGTCACCAGTCTGAGCCAGCTGGCGGTCGAGGCGAACACGCGGATGGCGGGGGTGTGGAAGTCGATGACGGCCGACATCCGCGTCGGTCTGGCCACGCCGGAACTGGAGCAGCTCAAGGACGTGTGGGACGCGGAGGTCTTCGGGCTGGGCAAGGGCCGCACCATGAACTTCACCGGCCTGAGCCAGGAGTGGCTGCGGCGGGCGGCCAAGGCGTGGGTGCTGGATGCCATTCCCCGCCGCTACGGCCGGAACATCCCCAACTCCCTCATGGCCATGGTCGTCTGCTTGGAGCGGCTCTCCGACAGCCTGCGCATCAATCGCGAGGACCACGGGGACGCCCCAGAGCGGCTGCGCCGCACCGACGTCGAGGTCTTCCAGCAGCGCCTGGCCTACCTGGAGCACACCGGGCAGATCAGTCCGAACCTGCGAGTGACGATCTGCCGATGGTGCGCACGGTTCCTGCGCGAGATCCGTGAGATGGGTCTGACCCGGCCCCGCCAGATGCTGGCTGGGCTGCCCGACGACTTCTCGTTCCGCAAGGGCGACATTCCCCGGCCACCAGAGGACGAGGGCGGCGGGCGGGCTCTGCCGGAGGAGATCCTGGCCCAGTTGTGCGCACGGCTGGACACCCTGGAGACCAGCCGACGCAACGGCCGGTCGGGAGCCCCGGCCGGAGGGCGGCACGTTCGGATCGCGGTAGAGATCCTTATCGACACCGGCCGGCGCCCAGACGAGGTGCAAAAACTTCCCTGGGATTGTCTGGAGACCGACGCGGACGGCAAGCACGTCCTTGTCTACACCGACTTCAAGAACAACAGGCTGCGATGCCAGCTGCCGATCCCGGACACCACCGCCTCGATGATCCGCGAGCAGCGCGACCTCGTCCGCGGCCGCTTCCCGGACACCCCCACGGACCAGCTCGTGCTGTTCCCGAACCCGAACTTCAACCCGGACGGCACCAAGCCCTACCGGTCGATGTTCCTCTCCCAACTCCATCGCGAGTGGCTGAACACCATGCCGCCCCTGCTCACCGCCGCGGGGGATGAGTTCGACAAGGCACGGATCACGCTCTACGCCTACCGGCACAGCTACGCCCAACGGCACGCCGATGCCGGGACGCCGGTGGACGTGCTGCGGGAGCTGATGGGACACAAGACCCTCGGCACCACACAGACGTACTACCGGGTCTCCGAGAAGCGCACGCGTCAGGCCGTCGATCGCCTGGTCACCCTCCAGTTCGACCGACACGGCGGCCGGCTGTGGGACGAGGCCAAAGCCCTCCTGGACCACGAGCACACCCGGATGCGGATCGGGCAGGTCGCCGTACCGTTCGGGATCTGCGCCGAACCCAGCAACGTCAAAGCCGGCGGACACGCCTGCCCCTTCCGGTTCCGGTGCCTGGGCTGTGATCACTTCCGCACCGACCCCTCCTACCTTCCGGACCTGCGGGCCTACCTCGACACCCTGCTTCGAGACCGGGAACGGCTGGCCGCGGCCACCGAGCTCGACGCCTGGGCCCGGGCGGAAGCAACACCGTCCGAGGAGGAGATCAGTCGCCTACGGCGTCTGATCCGCAGGCTCGAGAGCAACCTCGACGCCCTCACCGCCGAAGAACGGGAGGAGATCCGTCAGGCCACCTCGGCCCTGCGCCGGTCCCGCGCCGTACAGCTCGGCATGCCCACCCTCCGGCCAGCCGCCGGTGGCCCTCCACTCGAACGGGAAGCATGAAGCCAACCTCTCCGGCCGACCGGCTCGCCCAGGCCCGAACCGATGACTCCACCCGCCGCCGCAGGCGCGTGCTGGCCGCACTCGACGACCTGACCCGCGACGGCCAGCCGATCAGTGTTTCCGCCGTCGCCCGCTTGGCCGGCGTCCACCGCAGTCTGATCTACCGCCACGGCGACCTCCACGCAGCCGTGGCGGCCAGGGCGGCCCAACCACCCAACAACACCAGCGGACCGCAGGTCAGCCGGAACTCCCTGCTGAGCGATCTGGCCAACCTCACCGAACGCAACACCCGCCTTGCGGAGCACGTGGCCCGCCTCGAACAACGCCTGTCTGAAGCCTTTGGCCAGGACGCCTGGCGCGCCACTGGCCTCGGTGCTCCTACCGACACCGACACCCTCCAGCGGAAGATCGACCACCTTGAACAACAGGTCGCCGAGCTCCGCGACCAGCTCTCCGAACGCGAAGAAGACCTCCGGGCATCCCGAGCCACGAACCGGGAGTTGATGACCCAGCTCAACAGCACCTCTCGCTGACCTCATTACGGCCTGTCGTGAAAGTGCTGGTCACGAGTGATCTGGCATGCATGAACAACGTGGCTGTCAGTGGTGTCGTGCATGATCAGCGCGTCAGTTCTCTGTAGACGGGAAGGCGCCATGCCGATCACAAATCAGCAGGTAGCAGGGCACGCGTTTCTGCGGCCCATGTACGAGGACTCGTACTTCCCCGATCACGTCGTCGACCAGGGCAGGGCGATCCTGCTGCGGCTGTGCGAGCGGATCGAGGCTGAGCAGCCGCCGAATCTACAAGCCTTGTACGCGCTCACCCAGGCCGCGACGGAGGAGTTCAACCTTCTGGAAGCGGAGTTCGAGGCAGCTGGCAGTGAGATCGAGACAGTCGCGCGTGAGTGGATCGCTGAGGAGTTCTGGCTTGTCGCGTCGGCATACGGGTTCGCAGACGCGGATACAGAGGAGCTGATCGCCGGCAGAGACTGGTGAGCAAAGGCCAGCCTGATACCCGCCCGGTCACCTGCCCCATGGCGCTGTCAGTGCGGAGACCTATCCTCCAGGGACATCACGGATGGCACAGGAGTCGCACGATGCAGATCGCAGGTATCGACCTGTACGTGAATCACCCAGTGTTGGCCATCGGTTCGACCGAGTGGATCCCCACGACACTGGCTCTCAACAATGAGCCCGCAGCTGCCTGCGACACTCACCTCATCGTCCGCGTGCAGGCCCAGACCGTGCTGGTCAAGGTACGGATCTTCCAAGATCACGATGACTCGGATAGCCAGGGACGGGATATGGAAAGCCTGAGCACGGTGTTCGACGGACATCTTCTGCTAAGCGATGGCCGCCTCGTCGTCGGGGACGTGGTCGGCGAGAGCCGGTTCACCACTTCCCTGCTCGGCATGCCGGGCCGGCGGCGAGTCCGGGTATCTGTCGACGACCCGCAGGGACGGGCTCGTGCCGTTGACATCGTCATCAGTGCCGAGACGGCGTGACGGAGCCGATCCCCTTCGCTGAACAGCACACCTCGCGCGTTCACCCGCGGGGCGAATTCCCTGAGCAGCCAGGACCGCCCGAGCCGATCGTCGCTCAGGGCTGCCAGCGCGGGGCCTCATCATCGGGTGTGTCCGGGCTGGCGAAGTGGAACGGTACAGAGAGGTACTCAGCAAGAACACGCCCCGCCCGCTCGACAGCTACCGCTGCGGGGTGGCGCGGGTCGCCATCCGCGTCCTCGGCGAGGTATCGCTTGGCCGTTGACCAGTAGACGGTGGCCATGTGGGCCTCTCCCGCCGGATCGGCGGTGATGGCTAGCAGCCGTACGAACCAGTCGTGGACGGTGTCACCATCCCAGATCGCCTCGATCGCCACGATGCGGCCCTCGCACCCGGCCGCCCGATAGGCCAGCGACTCCAGATCGAGGGAGCTCTCCGGCTCGCGTGCAATCCGGTCCCCGTAGTGGAGATAGCGGTCATTGGCGATCAGCTGAGCAGTACCAACACCGATCCCGTGGGGAACGAGGCCGATGGCGACGATGACACGCACTGCCCCGAGAAGGGAGTCCTGAAGGATGTATCCGTCGATCTCGTCGCGGATCCCGGCAGGCAGACTCTCCCACCACTCGGTCCTGGCCGCCTTGTTCATGCCCATCGAGAGCCCCCGTCCCCTTGGAGGCCCCAACAGTCGAGCCTCGGGCCACTCTACGTCGTCGTCCAGCACCGTCTACGACAGCTGTCGCGCAGCGACCCGTCTGGTCGCAGCGTTTCTGATCAGGGACAACACCGGCCGACCAATATCTCGACCCGCAACCAACCAGACAGAAAGGCAGAAGTCGACACATGCCCGCGGGCCCTCGTCGAGGCGGTAGCGGCGCCCGATCGTGGCGCGCAGCTCTCCCCGTTCCGCCGCTTCACCGATGTCGCGCATGCCGCGCATGTCGCGCATGTCGCCGAGCACGACGTCCAGGCCGATGACGAAGTGCAGTTCGATGCCGTCGCGCCCGACCATCTCCGTCGTGGGCACTGGATGGGTGACGGTCAGCAGGCGGCCGCCGGGACGCAGCGCGCGGGCGAGAACGGACAGACGGTCGCCCGGCAGGACGGCGTTGACCACGACGTCCACGTCGGCCGGATCATCCGAAGCCCGATAGCCGATCGTCTCGTCGGCGCCCAGCGCGCGCAGCACTTCGGCGTCGCCGTCGGTCGCCGTGGCGATCACGTGGGCCCGCGCGGCGGCGAGCAGCGGGATCAGCGCGGTGCCGACACCGCCGGTCGCCCCGACGACCAGCACCCGCTCGCCCGGCCGGACGTTCCCGGTCCTCGCGACCGCCCGCGCGGTCAAGCCCGTCGTGGCCGGCTACGTCCCCGCCGCCTCACCCGAGTTGTGGCGGCGATACCTCGCGATCATCTTCGACGGCCTGCGCCCGGAAGGTGCCCACACACCGCCTCAGCCGCCTCCGGACGCGCTGTGAGGCGGCACCGGCGACCGGCCGGTGTGCTGTGACGTCCGGTGTGCTGTGCCGTCGGGCGGCTCCGCCTACGTCCTGGTCCGCTGGAAAGGTGCTCCCGCGACGGCGAGCGGGCGTCTTCGCCGGCCCGCGACAGCTTCGCGGCCATCGGCACCGGTTCCCCCCGGCCGAGGCCGACGACAGCATCGTGCGCCGGGCAGCGCACCGAACAGGTGCCTCCCCGGCGCACGAACCGCTGCGGCTTCCGCCCCTCCCGGTCGGTCGACCTGAACCTAGCGGACGGCCGAGCGCGCGATGCGGCCCTTCTCGCCCGCGGCCCAGCAGGCGCCGTCGGCGGTGCAGGAGACCGTGTCGTACGAACCGGTGTCGATGGTCCGCCAGGTACGGCCGCCGTCAGTGGTGAGGTCGGTGCCGGTGGGACCGACGGCGAGGGCCGCGGACGCGCTGTGCGGGAGCCAGGCGACACCCGAGCGGTAGGCGGACGGCGGGGTGGCGGAGGCGGTCCAGCCGCGTCCGCCGTCACCGGTGACGGCGGCGGCCCGCGGGGAGGCCTGGTCGGCGCGGTAATCGCCGCCGACCGCGAGGCCGTGCCGGCGGTCGCGGAAGGCGAGCCCGAAGACGCCCTTGGCGCCCTCCCCGGCCGGGATGGTCGTCTCGGCCGCGGTCCAGTTCAGCCCGCGGTCCGCCGAGTGCAGCACGCGCCCGGCCGGGCCGCCGCCGGTGGCCAGCCACACGTCCTTGGGCCCGGACGACACCAGGCACTGGCCGCTCGCCGCGAAACCGGCCTCGCCGGGCTGGGCGGCGGGCATGCCGGCGTCGGGCAGGACCCGCCAGGACCGGCCGCCGTCGCCGGTGGACAGGATGCGGTACTTGCCGTCCACCGGGTCGCTCATGGCCAGCCCGTGGCGGTTGTCGAAGAAGGTCATGCAGTCGTAGAAGGCACGCGGGTCGGTGTTGCGGAAGGACTCGGTCCAGGTCCGCCCGCCGTCCTCGGTGCGCAGGACGCGGGACGCCTCGCCCTCGCCGATGGCGAGCGCCACGGCCCGCCGGGCGTCGAACGCCTCCACATCGCGGAACTCCAGTTCCCCGGCCCCGGCCGGAGAGACGTTTCGCCAGGTCCGTCCGCCATCGGTGGTGCGCAGCACCGTCCCCCTCGTACCCGCCGCCCAGGCCACCGACCGGCTCACCGCGGCGAGCCCCCGGAACCGGGCGTCCGTGCCGGTGGCGGTGAGCTGCCACGCACCGGGCTCGGGCGTCCGCCCGTGCGCGCCGGCCGGGACGGCGGGCGCCAGCGCGAGCACGGCCCCGGCCAGCCCGAGAGCCGCCACCAGTCGCCGCCTCAGCGGGCTCTTCTGTCTCGTCTTCCCCATGGACGTCATGGCGGGCGAAGCTAGCCCACCGGGAAGATCCCGTCCAGAGTGCGCACCGGACCGCACCTTCCTAGGCTGGGAGGCATGACGGACCGCAGCGGGGCCGACCCCGCCCCGGAGGAGAAGCCGAAGGTCAAGGAATACGACGGCGCGGGCATCACCGTCACCTTCGAGCCGCGCCGCTGTCTGCACGCCGCCGAGTGCGTACGCGGCCTGCCGAGCGTCTTCGACCTGGAGCAGCGGCCCTGGGTGCAGCCCGGCAACGCGGCCCCCGACCTGGTCGCCGAGGTGGTCCGGCGCTGCCCGTCGGGCGCGCTGCAGTACCGGCCGGAGGACGGTTCGGCCGAGCCCGCCGACACGCCCACCACCGTGACCCGGATGCCGGACGGTCGGCTGCTGATGCGCGGCGACCTGCGGGTGCGTTCCGGCGCGGGCGAGCGGCGCGAGACGCGGGTGGTGCTGTGCGGCTGCGGGGCGTCGGGCAACCAGCCGTACTGCGACCACTCCGGCGCCTGCGCGGGCGGCGACTTCGACCACGCCGACGAGCGCTGACGAACACTGACGAACGCTGACCAGCGCTGACCTGGGCGGACGGCCATCGGCGGGGGGCTTTCCCGAGCGAATACGGCAGGTCGGGGCGGGGGCGGCGGACGCGGCGGGGTGGAGTCGGGTCCGCGGCGAGCCGGACGGTGACGCAGCTCACGTACCCCCTCGGTACACGATCCGGCGCTCTGGTTCGTCCTTCCCTGTGTCAGGGAGATGCCAGAGAACGCAGCCGCGCGACAGGAGGCCGATCCATGTCCACCGTCTTCGAGCAGCCCGTGCAGGCCCGACTGGTGGCGTCCGCGCCGCGGACGGAGGCCGTCGCCGCCACCCTTCGGTACGACCGCGCGGACCCGTACGCCGTGAGCATGGCCTTCCCGCCACCCGCCACCCTGGAGGGGGTCGAGGTGTCCTGGGCCTTCGGGCGCGAACTGCTCGCCGAGGGCGTCGAAGGGCCCGCCGGGGTCGGGGACGTACGGCTGCGGCCGTACGGGGACGACCGCACGGTGGTCGAGTTCCACGCGCCCGAGGGCGTGGCCATGGTGCACGTCCGCACGGCCGAGCTGCGTCGCTTCCTGGAGCGCTCGCAGCGCGTGGTGCCCTGGGGACGCGAGCACCAGTACCTGGACTGGGACGCGGACTTGGCGAACCTGCTGAAGGACCGCCCGTGACGGAGGCCGAGCGCCGCCGTCCCGTGTCGCCGGTAATTCGATTGCGGCCGCCGACGGCCGCGCCCTAGCCTTCTTCCCGGCCCCATACAGTCGCCTGATCGGAGAAGGCCGTTGCTTTGCTGAGATTCGAGACACCGTGCCGCGCGTGCCGCATCGCCGCCGCGTGTGCCGTCCTCGACCTCGGCGTATGAGCGAACGAGCCCTGCCTTCCCGCTGTTTCGGCTGATACAGCTTCAGCTTCCTGGGTATTCCAGCTTTCCAGGCTCTCCTGGCTGATCTGGCTATACCGGCTGATCTGGCTGATCTGGCTGATCTGGCTGATCTGGCTGCCGCTCTGTCACGGCTTTCGTCCGCGCCCCGGTGTCTCACGCGATCCCCTGACCGTGAACTGCGACCGGGAGGCCTCCATGGCGACTCATCCCACTTTCCTCACCTGCACGAACCTTTCCTTCTCCTGGCCCGACGGGACGAAGGTCCTCGACGACTTCCGGCTGACCGTCGGCCCCGGCCGGACCGGTCTGGTCGGCCTCAACGGGGCCGGGAAGTCGACCCTGCTCAAGCTGCTCGCCGGGGAACTCGCCCCGGCATCGGGATCCGTCCGCGCCGCCGGCGAGATCGGGTATCTGCCGCAGAATCTGGTGCTGCGCACCGACCTGCGGATCGACCGGGTCCTCGGCATCGAGCGGACCCGGGCGGCCCTGCACGCGATCGAGTCGGGCGACACCGCGGAGGAGCACTTCACGGCCGTCGGCGACGACTGGGACGTGGAGGAGCGGGCGCGGGCCGTACTCGACCAGCTCGGGCTCGGGCACATCGGCCTGGACCACACCGTCGGCGAGATCTCGGGCGGCGAGTCGGTGCTGCTGCGGCTGGCCGCGCTGCTGCTCGCCCGGCCGGAGATCCTGCTGCTCGACGAGCCGACGAACAACCTCGACCTGTTCGCACGGCGTCGGCTGTACGAGGCGGTGGACGCCTGGTCCGGAGTGCTGGTCGTGGTGAGCCACGACCTCGAACTCCTGGAGCGGGTCGACCAGATCGCCGATCTGCGGGACGGCGAGGTCACGCTGTACGGCGGGACGTGGTCGGACTACCAGAGGGCGCTCGCGGTCGAACAGGAGGCGGCCGAACGGATGGTGCGGGTCGCCGAGGCCGACGTCCAGCGGCAGAAGCGGGAACTGGGCGACGCACACGCGAAGTTGGCACGTCGCAGGCGCTACGGGCAGAAGAGCTTCGAGAACCGGGTGGCCCCGAAGATCGTCGCCAACACCCGCAAGGCCGCCGCCGAGGTGTCCTCGGGCAAGCACCGGGCGGTGCACGCCGAGCGGCTGGCCGAGGCGCGGTCGCGCCTGGACACGGCGGTGGAGGCGGTGCGGGACGACGACGAGATCCGTATCGAACTGCCCCGCACGAAGGTCCATCCAGGCGGGGACGTACTACTGCTGCGCGACCTGGAGCTGCGGCACGGGTCGCGGGTCGACGGCGGGTTCGAGCTGCGGGGCCCGGAGCGGGTGGCGCTGCTCGGCCGGAACGGCGCGGGCAAGACGACGCTGCTGCGGACGATCGCGGGCGAACTGGCCCCGGCGGAAGGAGAGATGGCGGTGCATGTGCCGCTGCGTTTCCTGCCGCAGCGGCTGGATCTGCTGGACGACGGACTGAGCGTGGTGGAGAACGTCAAGCGGTTCGCGCCGGCGGCGACGCCCAACGAGATCCGGGCGCGACTGGCGCGGTTCCTGTTCCGGGGCGCGCGGGCGGACCGCCCGGTGGAGACGCTGTCGGGCGGCGAACGCTTCCGCGCGACGCTGGCGGCCCTGCTGCTGGCCGAGCCGGCACCGAAGCTGCTCATGCTGGACGAGCCGACCAACAACCTGGACATGGCGTCGGTGCGGAGCCTGACGGCCGCACTGGAGGCCTACGAGGGGGCGCTGGTCGTGGCGAGCCACGACGTCACGTTCCTGCGGTCGTTGGGGATCAGCCGCTGGCTGGTGCTGGACGGCACGTTGCGGCCGACGACGGAGGGGGAGGCGAGGGAGGGGTTCGCGGATCGGTGAGCGGGTCTGGTTGATGACGTTCGGGCCTGCCTGGTGGGTTGGGGCTGGGCAGGCCTGGGCGGGGAGGCGGCTGTACGGGATGGGGCGGGGGTGAACTGGTGTGACTTCAGAGGCGACCCAGGAGTCTCCCGTGACGAATCAATTCGCCCCACGCCCCCTACCGGGGATCTCCGAATGTGCGGCGAATTAGTCGATCATCGCGGTCGCTTCGACCTCCACGAGGACATCCGGCTCAAAGAGAGAGTCCACGCCTATAAGCGACGCGGGCGGCATGGGGATTCCGAGTCCGACCTCCTCCGCGACCGCCTCCACCCCGGCCATGAAGTCACCGATCTTCTCCGGACTCCACTGGGTCACGTAGAACGTCAGGCGCACGACATCCGCGAATGAGGCACCCGCACCCGCCAGGCCGACAGCGGTGTTCCTCAACACCTGAGCCACCTGCCCCGCCAAATCACCCGGCGCCACCGGGGTTCCGTCCGCTTGCCGTGCGACCTGCCCGCTGACATGCACCTGAGTCGTGCCCGTACCGACGGACACATGATGGTACGGGGTGGGCCGCAGCATGCCCGCGGGCGTGAAGTGCCTGACTGCCATGACTATTTCCTCCTGCTCATCCAAGGTATCCGTAAGCTACTTAGTGACCAGAAGGCACTTCAACGAGACCAGGTTTCGCCATGGATACCGCCGACGAATTCCGCATCGACACCCCGCACCGCGAACTCCTCGACCAGGTGCTCGACAAGTGGTCCCTCAGCATCCTCGACGAACTCTGCGAACGCCCCTGCCGCTTCAACGAGCTGCGCCGCGCCATCCCCGAAGTCACCCAGAAATCCCTGACGGCGACCCTTCGGCGGCTCGAACGCAACGGCGTGATCCAGCGCGACGTCCTCTCCACCCGTCCCGTCGCGATCAGCTACCGCATCACGCCTCTCGGCAAGACCCTCCGGCAGCCCATCGACGTACTGCTGGAATGGGCCGCGGAACACCTGCCCGCCATCGAAAGCGCCCGCGAAGCCTTCGACACACAGGAAGATCCCACCCACGGGCAGTGACCAGCGGGGCATGAGTCCCAGCCGAACGACGGCGGCCGACCGCTCAGCCGTGCCCGGATGCCCCATTCCACGACCGCGCGCCCCCAACCGGCAGACGTGGCCCCCCTCGGATCAGCCGCAAACCGAGCCCCACCCCACCGGTCCGCACGCGCCACAGCGCCTCGGAGCGATCCCCGGTGGAATCGCGTGAACCCCCACCCGTCACCCCGACGACGCTTCCCCCACCGCCCCCGCACACCCATGACCTGGGACTCCTCCCCCAATCCCCTCGGCCCCGGATTGGCCCACCCCTTATCGGCCCTTTAACCTACGGTCTCGTAACCTACGTATCCGTAGGTAATTCCGTATGCCCTTCTCCGTCCCCAGGAGTTCCCGTGACGCTCACCTCTCCCCACCTCCCTGGCACCGCCGGGTGGACCGACGCGCGCCTGTTGTACGCGCTGGAAGAGGTGGTCGGGAGGGAACTGGACCGGCACCTGAAGATCTCCAAGGACTGGATGCCGCACGACTACGTGCCCTGGTCCGAGGCCCGGAACTTCCCCGCGTTCTTCGAGGACGGCGAGGCCTGGGACCGTTCCCAGTCCAAGGTCAGCGACATCGGCCGCACCGCTCTGGTCGTCAACCTGCTGACCGAGGACAACCTCCCCAGCTACCACCACGAGATCGCCACCCTCTTCGGCCGCGACGGCGCCTGGGGCACCTGGGTGCACCGCTGGACCGCCGAGGAGGGTCGCCACGGCATCGTGATGCGCGACTACCTGCTCGCCTCGCGCGCGGTCGACCCCGACGAGCTCGAGAAGTTCCGCATGGCCCACATGTGCGAAGGCTTCGAGTCCGACAACCGCCACTCGATGCTGCACTCGATCGCGTACGTCGCGTTCCAGGAACTCGCCACCCGCATCTCGCACCGCAACACCGGACACCACTCCGGCGACCCGGTCTGCGACCGCATGCTCGCGCGTATCGCGCTCGACGAGAACCTGCACATGATCTTCTACCGCAACCTGCTCGGCGCGGCCTTCGAGCTCGCTCCCGACCTGACGATGCAGGCCGTGCGCGACGTCGTCGTCCACTTCCGGATGCCCGGACACGGCATGCCGGGCTTCGAGCGCGCGGCGGCCCAGATGGCGATCGGCGAGATCTACAACCTGCGCATCCACCACGACGACGTGCTCCAGCCGGTGCTGCGCTTCCTCAAGGTCCTCGACATCGACGGGCTCGGGCCGGAGGGTCTGCAGGCGCAGGACGAGCTCGGTCTCTACATGGACGGCCTGGACACCGAGGCGTCGAAGTTCGACGAGCGTCTGGCGGCCCGCAAGGCGCGGATGGCGGCCCGAGCGGCACACTGACGCGCTGACCGCGCACGGCCGGGACGAACGGCGGATAAGGCGGGAACGACGGGCAGGAGCGGGCTGCCGCGGGAGATCCGTGGCGTAAGGCTCAAAGGGACGGGCGTACGGAAGGGGCGGCGCGGCCGGCCGGCGGGGCGAAAGCCCCACGGCGGGTCAGCCCCGGACGCGCTTGAGCCGGATCCGCTCCTTCTCCGAGAGCCCGCCCCACACGCCGAACCGCTCGTCGTGCGCGAGCGCGTACTCCAGGCACGCCACCCGCCCCTCGCAGGCCCCGCACAGCTGCTTGGCCTCGCGGGTCGAGGAGCCCGGCGCCGGGAAGAAGAACTCCGGGCCCGCCTGGGCGCACAGCGCGTTCTCCTGCCAGGAGAGGTCGGGGACCAGGGGGAGCAGGTTCTGCGGGGCGGCGGGAGCGAGCGGGGCGATCATCGTGTCGGTCATGAACGCAGCTTCTCCGACCGTCGTAAACGCGCCATCAACGTCCGATCAACGCGGCGCGCCGAGATCCGGTGAACCTGTTCCGGCCACCCCTACGCTTCCCCGGTCGGACGGCCCGTACTCCTCTTCCGGGCGCCCCTTCTTCCCCGCCGTTATCCGGCCATCGGCCACTCGCGCCGTCATTCCTTCCGGGCCCGGCTGGGCTGGACCCGTTTCGGCTCGCCGGGCATCTTCGGGTATTCCGGCGGATAGGGCAGGTCACCGAGGCCGTGCTCCGCCTCGTCGCGGCGGGCCAGTTCGAGGAGCGAGTCGAGACTGAAGCGCTGGTCGTCCATGTCCGCGTGCACGTCGCCGAGTTCGGCGTACCGCTTGGGCATCGTCCGGATGTCGAAGTCGCGCGGCACGGCGTCGTCGATCTCCTCCCAGCGCAGCGGTGCGGAGACGGGGGCGTGCGGGCGGGGCCGTACGGAGTAGGCGGAGGCGATGGTGCGGTCGCGGGCGGTCTGGTTGTAGTCGACGAAGATCCGTTCGCCGCGCTCCTCCTTCCACCACTTGATCGTGACCCGGTCCGGCATCCGCCGCTCAAGCTCCCGGCCGCAGGCGATGGCGGCCCGCCTGACCTGGGTGAACGTCCACTTCGGCAGGATCGGCACGAACACGTGCAGGCCGCGTCCGCCGGAGGTCTTGGGCCAGCCGCGCAGCCCGTGCTCGTCGAGGACCGCGCGCAGTTCGTGGGCGGCGCGGACGGCGTCGGCGTAGTCGGTGCCGGGCTGCGGGTCGAGGTCCAGGCGGAGTTCGTCGGGGTGCTCGGTGTCCTCCCGGCGTACCGGCCAGGGGTGGAAGGTGATCGCGCCGAGGTTGGCCGCCCACAGCACGGCGGCCGGTTCGGTGGGGCACATCTCGTCGGCGGAGCGGCCGCTGGGGAAGGTGATGTGGGCGGTCGGGATCCAGTCCGGCAGGTACTTCGGCGCGCGTTTCTGGAAGAAGGACTCGCCGGTCACCCCGTCGACGTACCGTTCCAGGGTGGTGGGCCGGTCGCGCAGGGCGCGGGTGATGCCGTCGCCGACGGCCAGGTAGTAACCGGCCATGTCGAGCTTGGTGTAGCCGGGCTCCGGGAAGTAGATCTTGTCGGGGTTGGAGATGCGTACGGTCCGGCCGCCGACCTCCAGCTCCACCGCCGCCGCCTTGCCTCCCCCCTTGCTCCCTCCCGTGCCTCCCGCCGCCCGTCCCGCCTTCCCCTCTGTCGTTCCCTCTGCCATGGCGGCCAGCCTAGGCCGGGCACCCCGCACACGCATATCGGGGCAGAAGGCGTGAATCCTCCCTAGAATCGCGGCATGGACCTGCCGGTGATGCCGCCGATCAAGCCGATGCTGGCGAAGGCCGTCAAGAAGATCCCGCCGGGCATGCAGTACGAGGCCAAGTGGGACGGATTCCGCGCGATCGTGCACCGCGACGGCCCGGAGGTCTTCGTCGGCAGCCGGACCGGCAAGCCACTGACCCGCTATTTCCCCGAACTGGTCGAGGCCCTGCTCGGCCGGCTGCCCGAGCGCTGCGTGGTCGACGGGGAGATCGTCATCGAGCACGGCGGACGGCTGGACTTCGACCGGCTCACCGAGCGGATCCATCCGGCGGAGTCCCGGGTGCGGATGCTGGCGGAGACGAACCCGGCCCGGTTCATCGCCTTCGACCTGCTCGCCCTCGGCGACGAGGCCCTCCTCGACACCCCGCTCACCGAGCGGCGGGCCGCTCTGGAAGGCGCGCTGGCCGGGGTCGACGCGCCGGTCCATCTCGCCCCCGCGACCCGGGACCCCGAGCTCGCCGCGCGCTGGTTCGAGCAGTACGAGGGCGCGGGCCTGGACGGGGTCGTCGCCAAGCCGCTCGATCTGCTGTACCGGCCGGACGAACGCCTCATGTACAAGATCAAGCACGAGCGCACCGCCGACGTCGTCGTGGCCGGCTACCGCTTCCACAAGAGCGGTCCGGTGGTCGGCTCGCTGCTCCTCGGCCTGTACGACGACCAGGGCGCCCTCCAGCACGTCGGCGTGTGCGCGGCCTTCACCGCGCGCCGGCGTGCCGAGCTGGTCGAGGAGCTGGAGCCGCTGCGCATGGACCCGCCGGCCGGACACCCGTGGGCGGCCTGGGCGGACGCGTCGGCGCACACCTCGTCCCGGCTGCCGGGGGCGCCGAGCCGCTGGTCGGGGAAGAAGGACCTGTCGTGGGTGGCGCTGCGCCCGGAGCGGGTCTGCGAGGTCGGTTACGACCACATGGAGGGCGACCGGTTCCGGCACACCGCCCAGTTCCGGCGCTGGCGTCCGGACCGTGCCCCGGAGTCCTGCGGGTACGCGCAGTTGGAGGAGCCCGTCTCGTACGACCTCGCCGAGGTCCTCGCGTAAGGCGTCCGGGGAAGCCACGGCGGGCGTGATATCGCACACATCTGACAGGGCGACAACTGCGCTTTTTTGCCCGTACGTTCGGTGGACTGACGAGCGAACCGTCCGGCGCACCCGCGCGTACCTGCGGCAACGCGCGCCGCGGCCGCGAACCCGTCCGAACGCCAGGACGCGGGCGGCGCACGGCTGTTGCGGCGCGGTGACGCCGCCGTCGTCCAACCGGCACCGGGATCCGGTACGTATGGAGGGTGGGAGCAATCCTCCCGCCGACCGACATCCCCCACAGCCCACAAGGACCGACCGTGATCACCTCGCCCTCGCCCCTCGTCCCCGTGCCGATTCCCGACCATGTCGCCGCGCTGATCGGCTCCTGCCTGCCGGTGCACGTGCTCCAGGCCGAGGTCGACGCCGACTGCGCGGCACGCGAGGTGTACCGGTTCCGCGGTCCGCTGTGTCCGGAGGACCGGGCCGACCGGGAGTACGCGCTGGCCGCGCTGGCCAAGGCCAACAAGATCCTCGCCAAGCACCACCCGAAGCTGCCGGTGCGGCCCGGCTGGTAGGGCCCGGCTTCCCGGACCGGACCCCGGCGGTACGGACCGCGCGAGCGCCGCGCCGTCACCTCCCGGCGGTCCGCCGCGCGGGCCGCACCGGTTCGGGTGTGCCCGGCATGCGGGGCACGGCCATCGGTGTGACGCTGCGAGGGTGACCACCACCAGCGAAGCCGCGCCCGCGCCCCCGGCCGTCGAACCCCCGGTGCTCGACAACCGCCGTCGCAACATCGTCTTCGGCACGATCATGCTCGGTGTGCTCCTGGCCGCGCTCGACCAGACGATCGTGGGCACCGCCCTGCCGACGATCGTCTCGGACCTGGGCGGCGCCGCCCACATGTCCTGGGTGGTCACCTCGTACCTGCTCGCCGAGACCGTCGCCACCGTGCTCGTCGGCAAGTTCGGCGACCTGTTCGGCCGCAAGGTGATCTTCCAGATCTCGGCGATCGTCTTCATCACCGGCTCGTTCCTGTGCGGCCTCGCCACCAACATGACGCTGCTGATCGTCTGGCGCGGCCTCCAGGGCATCGGCGCCGGCGGGCTCATGGTCACCTCGATGGCGCTCATCGCCGATGTGATCCCACTGCGCGAACGCGGCAAGTACCAGGGCGCGATCGGAGCCGTGTTCGGGGTCTCCACCGTCATCGGGCCGCTGCTCGGCGGCCTGTTCACCGACCATCTGACCTGGCGCTGGGCGTTCTACGTCAATGTGCCCATCGCGATCCTGGTCGTCGTCGCGGCCGCCCGCACCATCCCCTCCGTACGCTCCGCGAGCCGCCCGGTCATCGACTACCTGGGCATCGCGCTGGTGGCGATCGGCTCCAGCGCCCTGATCCTGGCGACGAGTTGGGGCGGCAACGAGTACCCGTGGGGCTCCGCCGCCGTCATCGGGCTGTTCGCGGGCGGAGTGGTCGCGCTCGGCCTGTTCTGCTGGGCCGAGACCCGGGCGGCCGAACCGATGCTGCCCATGCGGCTGTTCCGCAACCCGGTCTTCACCGTCTGCTCGGTGCTCAGCTTCGTCGTCGGCTTCGCGATGCTCGGCGCGATGACCTTCCTGCCGACGTATCTCCAGTACGTGGACGGCGACTCGGCCACGATCTCCGGCATCCGCACCCTGCCGATGGTCGCCGGTCTGCTCGTGGCGTCCGTCTTCAGCGGCAACGTCGTCAGCAAGACCGGCCATTACCGGATCTTCCCCATCGTCGGCTCCCTCGTGATGGGGCTCGGGCTCTATCTGCTGTCCCTGATGAACCCGTCGACCGGCGCCGGCCTCGCCTCCCTCTACATGGCCGTGCTCGGCATCGGCATCGGCCTGTGCATGCAGGTGCTCATCATCGCCGTGCAGAACACCGTCGAGTACGCGGACCTGGGCACCGCGACCTCCGGCGTCACCTTCTTCCGTACCCTCGGCAGCGCCTTCGGCACCGCCGTGTTCGGCACCATCTACACCAACGCCCTCAAGCCCAACCTCGCCGACGGCATCGCCGGGGCCTCGGCCGTCGGCGCCCGGCTCGGGATCGGCCCGGCGGCCGTGGCGCGGGCCGCGGTCAGCCCGTCCGGGCTGCACGCGCTGCCCGGCCCGGTGGCGGCGCCGATCGTCCGGGCGTACGCGGACACCCTGCACACCGTCTTCCTCTGGACGGTGCCGGTGGCCGCGGTCGGCTTCGTGGTGGCGCTGTTCCTCAAGCAGGTCGCGCTGCGCGACGCGGCCCGGGAGTCCGCGCCCGACATGGGTGAGGGCTTCGGGTCCCCGACCAGCGGCGGCGACTCCGCCAAGCTGCTCGAACTGTCCGTCGGCCGGATCATCCGCCGGACCGATCTCGACACGGCGCGGCGGATCGTCGACACCTCGGACACCCGGCTCGACGCGGCGGGCGCGTGGGCCGTCATGCAGGTGGAGCTGTTCACCCGGATGGTCGGCCACGCCAGCCTCGGCCTGATCTCGGCGGGGCGCCGGGTGCCGCCGGAGGTGCTGCTGCCGGTCTTCGACCGGATGGTGGACGAGGGCTATCTGACCCGGGACGGCAGTCTGCTGTCGCACACCGCGGCGGGGAAGCGGGAGGCCGACGTCATCACCCGGGCGTGGGGCGACTGGCTGTCCCGGAAGGTCGAGACGGAGCAGGGGCGGCCGAGCGGCCCGGAGCTGCGGGCGGCGACGGACGCCATCGCGAAGAAACTGGTCGCGGAGGACCTGGCGCAGGGGCTGCCGCGGGCGGCCCGGCGGGAGCCGGTGGACGCGGTGGCGGGGCGGCGGTGAGCCCCCTACGGCCGAACGCCCGGGGCCCGGGCCCTGATGTCCCGAGGCCCCGAGGGCTCAGTCCAGGAAGTCCCCGTCGACGTACACCCACGCCCCGTCGTGCCGCGCGAACCGGCTCCGCTCGTGCAGCTCCCCCGGCTCGCCGTCGTGGCTGAAGCGCGCCCGGAAGGTCACGGTCCCGTGCTGGTGGAACGCGGTGCCGTCGCCGGTCTCCTCGATCTCCAGGCCGGCCCAGCGCATCCCCGGGTCGAAGTCGACCTCGCCCGGCCGGGTCTCCGGCGCCCAGGTGCGCAGCAGATAGCCCTCGTCGCGGACGACGAAGGCGCTGTAGCGGGAGCGCATGAGGAGGGCGGCGGTCGGTGCGGTGGCGGGCCCGGCGTGGAAGCGCCCGCAGCAGGCGCCGTAGGCGGCGGCCAGTCCGCAGGGACACGGCGACTCGGCGGCGACGGGGGCCGGCGCGGGAGCGGCCGCGCGGGCGGGGCGGGAGGTACGGGCGGGGCGGGCCTTGCGTCGGGACATGCGCTCATTGTCGCGTGCCGGCCGCCGCCCGCCCCACCGGGTGTCGCGGCGGTCAGCGCGCGTCGCGCCACATGCCCCACAGCGTCGGACCGCCGCCGGGCAGGACGAACTCCTCGCGCACGGTGAAGCCGAAGTGCTCGTACACGGGGAGGTTGGCGGCCTTGGACGACTCCAGGTAGACCGGCTGACCGGCCGCGTCGGCCTGGGCGAGGCCGGAGCGGAGCAGCGCGCCGCCCTGTCCGGTGCCCTGGGCGGCGGGGGCGGCGCCGATGAGCGCCAGCGACCAGTGGGGTTCGCCGGGGGTGTGCGCGGCGGCGGTCTCGACGGCCTCCTTGAACAGGCCGGCCCGCTCGCCGAGGATCCCGATCAGCAACTGGATGGTCTCGGCGTCCGGGACGGCCTTCTCCTGCGCCTCGGTGGGCACCCAGAAGGCGGCCGCGTCGGCGGTGCGCTCGACCACGCCGTTGAGCAGGTACTGGCGGGTGAAGAGGGTGGAGAAGTAATCCGCGAGCGTGGTCGCGCGCGTGGCGTCCTCAGGGAAGAACCAGCGCATCATCGGGTCGTCGTCGAAGGCCGGGGCGAGGGCGCGGCTGATGTCCGCGGCGTCGTGGAGTTCGGCCTTCTTGGGTGCGTTTGTCATCGCCATGCGGGCCATTCTGCCCTTGGATGATCTTGAACGATCGGCGGGGGTCCTGCTGCCCGCCTAGGTCCTTCGGTCAGGCCGTGCCGAACCAGGACTCCGCGAGCGCGGGCAGTTCCGGCTCGCCCGTGACGCCGAGTTCCCGCAGGTACCAGGGAAGATTGCTGTAGACGTGCAGCAGCGTGTAGGCGAGCAGGACGGACGGGTCGAACGTCTCGCCGTACGCGCGGAACAGCCGGCCCAGCAGGGCCGGGTCGCCCCGGGTGACGAACAGTCCGACGCCGACGAAGTCGTACGCCCGGTCCCCGATCATGGCCGGTTCGAAGTCGTAGAAGCCGGTGAGCCGCCAGGTGCCGGGGTCGGCGAAGAAGTGCTGTCGCATCACCTCGGTGTGCAGCAGGCTCGGGCGCGGCGCCCTGGGCAGCGGCACGGAGGTCAGGAAGTCCTCGATCCGGTCCAGCCAGACGGGCGGCAGTCCGCGGTCGCGCTGGCGCCGGACGGCGCCCGCCCGCTGCCGGTCGACGAAGGCGCCCCAGTCGCCGGGGCCGATGACGTCCGCGAGCGAGCCGTGGTCCAGGGCGTGCAGGACCGCGAGGGACTCGCCGATCCCGGTGACCATCCGCTCCTGTTCGCCGCGCGGCGCCCGGTCCCAGACGTGGGCGAGGTTCTCGCCGGGCAGCCGCGACATCAACACGTACCGCCAGCCGTTCTCGTACGCTCCGGCGTCGCGCACACGCGGGGTCTCCACCGGCAGCCGGCCCTGGACATGGGAGAGGACCCGGGCCTCGGCGATCCCGTCCTGGGCGGCGGACCCGGGAAAGAGCTTGAGCACCAGCTCGTCGCCCACCGCGTAGACCGGCTGGGACCCTTCCGCGAAGCGGGTGAGCGGCACGTCGCCCAGGCCGAGGCGGGCGCACAGGTCCCGCGCTCCGGGGCGCATCACGGACTCGTCGGAGACGACCGTACGCCAGTCATCGTCGGTCTCGACAGGAGGCAGCATGATCGTCAGACTAGGTCACCCGACAGGGCCGGACCAGCGCGTTTCCGTGCCGCGGAGAGGCGTTACGGCCGGTGGCGCAGCGGGTGCCGTTCCGGGACCTCCACGACCACGATCGGGACGCCGTCGGGGTCCTCCAGCCACATCTCGATCAGGCCCCAGGGTTCGGTGACCGGTTCGCGGACCACCCGGACGTCCTTGCCGCGCAGTTCCTCGTGCGTGGCCCGGACGTCGGCGACCTGGAGCCAGAGGCGCGGCCCGGGCGTGGCGGGCGGTGCGGGCGCGCGGCCGGAGAGTTCGAGGAAGCCGCCGCCGAGGAAGTAGACGGTGCCGCGGTCCGGTCCCGTGCCGAACTCGCGGTAGACGGCGAGGCCGAGGGTCTCCCCGTAGAAGCGGCGGGACCGCTCGGGATCGGCCGGACGAAGCAGAATCCTGCTACAGAGGACGTGCATCCCAGTAGCGTACGAGCATGAGACTGACGATTCTCGGAGGCGGCGGATTCCGGGTGCCGCTCGTGTACAGCGCCCTGCTCGGCGATCATGCCGAGGGGAGGGTCACCCATGTCACCCTGTTCGACCTGGATCAGGGGCGTCTCTCGGCGATCGCCCGGGTGCTGGCCGAGCAGTCCGAAGGGGTGCCGGACGCGCCGGTGGTGAGCGTGACCACCGATCTCGACGAGGCGGTGCGGGGCGCGGACTTCGTGTTCTCGGCGATCCGCGTGGGCGGCCTCGCGGGGCGCGCGGCCGACGAGCGGATCGCGCTCGCCGAGGGGGTGCTGGGCCAGGAGACGGTGGGCGCCGGCGGCCTCGCGTACGGGCTGCGGACGCTGCCGGTGGTGACGCACATCGCCCGCCGGATCGCCGCGCTCGCGCCGGACGCCTGGGTCATCAACTTCACCAACCCCGCGGGCATGGTCACCGAGGCCATGGGCCGGGTCCTCGGCGACCGGGTGATCGGCATCTGCGACTCGCCGGTGGGGCTCGGCCGCCGGGTGGCGCGGGTGCTCGGCGCGAATCCGCGGGAGGTGTGGATCGACTACGTGGGGCTCAACCACCTCGGCTGGCTGCGGGGGTTGAAGGTCGGCGGGCGGGATCTGCTGCCCCGGCTCTTCGAGGACGACACGCTGCTCGGCTCGTTCGAGGAGGGCAAGCTGTTCGGTACGGAGTGGCTGCGCTCGCTGGGCGCGATCCCCAACGAGTACCTGCACTACTACTACTTCAACCGTGAGGCGGTGCGCGCGTACCGCGAGGCCGAGCGCACCCGCGGCGCGTATCTCCTGGACCAACAGGCCGGTTTCTACGAGGAGATGGAGAAGCCGGACACGCCCCCGCTGACCACCTGGCGGCGGACCCTCGCCGACCGCGAGGCGACGTACATGGCGCACAACCGGGAGGCGGCCGGGGTCGGCGAGCGGGCCGAGGAGGATCTGGAGTCGGGCGGCTACGAGCAGGTGGCGCTGTCCCTCATGCGGGCGATCGCGCGCAACGAGCGGGCCACCCTCATCCTCAACGTCCGCAACCGGCAGGTCCTTTCGGTGCTCGACGCGGACGCGGTCATCGAGGTGCCGTGTTTCGTCGACGCGGCCGGCGCCCATCCGGTGTCGGTGGATCCGCTGCCGTATCACGCGGTGGGTCTGGTGACGTCGGTGAAGGCGGTGGAGCGGGAGGTGCTGGCCGCGGCGGAGTCGGGCTCGCGGGCCACGGCGGTGAAGGCGTTCGCGCTGCATCCGCTGGTCGACTCGGTGGCGGTGGCCCGCCGGCTGGTGGAGGACTACACGGCCGAGCACGCGGGGCTGTCCTACCTTCGCTGACGGCCTGAAAACGGAAAGCCGGGCGGCCCGCCGTCCCAGGAGGACGGCGGGCCGCCCGGTCGTACGAAAGCGGGACGGGGAACCGAAGTCCCCCTGGCCGCGAGGCGGTTCGTCAGCGCACGCGGCCGACGCCGGCCCAGCCCGGGATCGGGTCGTCGCCCTGGACCGGGACGGGCTCGCCCAGCTCCGGGTGCCACTCGGCGACGAGCGAGACGCCCGGCTCGACCAGGTCGAGGCCGTCGAAGAAGGCGGCCAGCTCGCTCTGCGAGCGGGGGCGCAGGGTCAGGCCGCGCTCCTTGTACATGGCGGTGGCCTTCGCCGCGCCCTCCGGGTCGAAGTCCCCGGTGACGTGCGAGAGAACGAGGTAGCTGCCCGGCGAGAGCTGGGCGACCAGTTTGTCGACGAGGTCGGCGGCGCCGTCCTCGTCGCCGATGAAGTGGAGCAGGGCCAGCATCGACAGCGCGATGGGCTTGTCGAAGTCAAGGACCTTTCCGGCCTCCTCCAGGATGTGCTCGGGGTCCCGGGCGTCGACCTGGATGTACTCGGTGGCGCCCTCGGGGGTCGAGCGCAGCAGGGCGGCCGCGTGGGCGAGCACGATGGGGTCGTTGTCGCAGTAGACGACCCGGGACTCCGGCGCGGCCTGCTGCGCGATCTGGTGCAGGTTGGGCTCGGTCGGGATGCCGGTGCCGATGTCCAGGTACTGGCGTACGCCGTTGGCGCTGAGCCAGCGGGTGGCGCGGTGCATGAAGGCACGGTTGGTGCGGGCCATGTCCCGGCCGCGCGCGTCGAGGGTGAGGAGCTGGCGGGCCATCTCCTCGTCGACGGGGTAGTTGTCCTTTCCTCCCAGGAACCAGTCGTACATCCGGGCGGGGTGCGGCTTGCTGGTGTCGATCCGGATGGATGCGTGGTCCTGGCTCATCGGTTCTCCTCGGCGGGACGAAAGGTGACGCGTGGTGCAAGAGTTACGCGATGTGAGGGGTGGCGCGGAAGATCTCAGGTGAGCAGGAAGTCAGCCTGTCCGGATTTCGCCCCCTGGATGAACGCGGCGATCTCGCGGTGCGTGTAGATGAGCGCGGGGCCTTCGGGGTCCGCGGACTGGCGCATGGCGATCCTGCCGTCGGCCAGCTTCATGGCCTCGACGCAGTTGCCGCCGTTGCCGCCGCTCCACGGCTTGTGCCAGCCCTCGGCACCGAGGTCGGCGGCGGGCATGCCGTTGTATACGCGGTCCATTCACAGCTCCTTGCGGAGATACCGGAGGATCTCCTTCGTGCGTTGTGCAGTCGCGGCCTGCGCCGCCATGCGGTCCATGACCTCGAGGTGGGAGGCCACCTCGGGGCGTCCGTCGAGATAGACGGCGCCGGTCAGGTACTCGCTGTAGACCATGTCCGGGAGTTCGGGCATGGCGAAGCGGAAGAGGACGAACGGTCCGTAGGTACCGGGGTGGTGCCCGGACGCGAACTCCGCGATCTGCAGGGTGACGTTCGGCAGTTCCGCCGCCTCCATGAGGCGGTCGAGCTGGGCGCGCATCACTTCGGGCCCGTCGCCGACCGGACGGCGGAACACCGTCTCGTCCATGATCACCCAGAACTTGGGTGCGTCCTCCCTGGTCAGGAGGGCCTGGCGCTCCATCCGGAGGGCCACATGACGCTCGGTCTCCTCGTCGTTCTCGACGCTGTCGGCGTTTCTGCCGCCGACGGCGCCGCTGCGCAGGATGGCACGGGCGTAGTCGGGGGTCTGCAGCAGGCCGGGGACGAACTGGGGCTCGTAGGCCCGGATGAGGCCCGCCGCCCCCTCCAGGCTGACGTACATCGAGAACCAGCCGGGCAGCACGTCGTGGAACCGCTGCCACCAGCCGGGGAGGTTGGCCTCCTCCGCGAGGGCGATGAAGCCCTCGGCCTCGGAGTCGGTGACGCCGTACGACCCCAGGAGCATCTGGACGTACGGGATCTTCAGCGCGACCTCGGCGGTCTCCATGCGCCGGATCGTCGCCGGGGCGACCCGCAGGATCTTGGCGGCTTCCTCGCGCTTGAGGCCCGCGCGCTCGCGCAGATCCTGCAGGCGTCTGCCGAGAACGACCTGTCCCACCGTGGGGGCGGACCGCGGCTCGCTCACTCTGAAGACCTCCCCGACGCGCTGTTTTCGACGAGTGTGCCATGAACACCCTCGGGGGAGAACACCGCACTCTGCAATTTGCAGAGTGCCACTTGCCAAGTGTCGGAGTCAGGAGCACAGTATTCCGGTGAACCAGTACACACGCCGACGTGCACATCGTCATGAAGGCGTGCGTACCGCTCTCCCGCCCATAGTTGTGAGGATCCGGTCGTGGCATCTGGTAACGCGCACTCCTCAGGTCTCATGAGCCCCCGCGTCATGCCTCAGCGCCCGCGGCCGCGGATCGACGAACGCCGCTTCGCCTTCGAGCTGCCCGCCCGCACCGAGTCGGTGGCCCGGGCGCGCAGGCTCGCCGAGGAACGGCTGATCCTGTGGGGCTGCGGTGCGGACGTCCGTGACACCGTCGTCCTCGTCGTCTCCGAGCTCGTCACCAACGCCGTCGTGCACACCGCGAGCGCGCGTTTCGTGTGCGAGCTGCGCGAGGGCGAGGAACGGCTGCGGATATCCGTGCGCGACGAGGGCGGCCCCGCCGGGCCCCGGATACGCGACTGTGGCGCGGAGGAGCGCGGCCGCGGCCTGATCCTCGTCGACGCCCTGTGTTCGGCCTGGGGCGCGGACCGCACCGGCCACGGCACGGCACAGGTCGTCTGGGCGGAGCTGGCGCACGGTATGGCGGAGCCGTGCTGAGGTCCGTGGCGGACCTGCTGATCCCGCGTCCTCGCAAGAGCCCCGAACGTCCCACCCTCCCCGCGCCCGTCGGCGTGACCTCGCTCCACCTCCCGGCCGGCCTGCCCGCCACGCTCGGCTGCGACGCGGTGGGCGTCCCCGCCCGCCACGGCTTCCGCATCCTGTCCCGGCTGCCCGCCAAGGGCTGCGTCTACGCGGACAGCCACTGGTGGTGGTGGCTGGTCCCGGCCGGCTCGAATCTCGACCTGCCCTGGCCGCTGCCGTCCTGTTACGCGGACGGTGCCACGGTCCCGGACCGCGGGCCCCGGCTGATCCACCACCCCGACAGCGGCTCGCTCTACACCCCGCCGATCCCCCTCTACCTGCTGATCTGCCAGCTGACCGGCATCGCGCCGTCGTGGAGCAGGCCGCCCCAGGTGCGCAGCGCGCTGTGACCCCCTCCCCGCACTGACGGGATCCCGCCCGGCCGGTCACGTTCCGTGATGCGGCCGCGCGACGGGCCGGCCGGGTCGTAGGGTCGGATCATGTTCTCCCCCGAGGGGCCCTCGTTCCCCGCGCTGGTCCGGCAGGCGCTGTCCTCCGTCGAGCACGGCTACGACCTGCTGGCGGACACCTTCGACGCCACCCCGTTCCGGACTCCGGACCGGGTGCTCGACGCGGTCGCCGAGGCCCTGGAACCGCTCGGGCCGTTCGACTCCGGTCTGGACGTCTGCTGCGGTACGGGCGCCGGGCTCGCGGTACTGCGTTCGGCGTGCGCGGGCCCGACCGTGGGCGTCGACTTCAGCGCCGGCATGCTCGCCGAGGCCCGCCGCGCCCACCCCGGCGCCACGCTCGTACGCGCCGACGCCCTGGCCCTGCCCTTCGCCCCGGTCTTCGACCTGGCGGTCAGCTTCGGCGCCTTCGGCCACTTCGAGCCCGCCGCGCAGCGCGGCCTGTTCGCTCAGGTCCACGCCTCGCTGCGCCCGGGCGGCACCTTCGCCTTCCCGCTACCGGCGCCGCCGCGGGTGGGCTCGACCCCGTACTGGACGCTGTGGGGCTTCGACGCGGCGATGCGGGTCCGGAACGTCCTGTGGCGCCCGCCGTTCGTGATGTACTACCGCACCTTCCGCCTCGCCGACGTCCGCGCGCGCCTCACGGACGCCGGTTTCGGCGTGGACCTGCTGCCGGTCCGGTCCCTGGGCACCCGGGAGGACGGCAGCCCGCGCTGCCGGCTCGTGGTGGCCCGCAAGAGCGGACGGGCCGGGGCGCCTCAGACCCCGTAGGCGGGAACGCCGGACGGAACGGATGGAACGGACGGAACGGACGGGGCGGGCGGGACGACGGGCCGGGGGTCCCGCAGGGCCAGGGCCGCGAGCGCCGCGGGGGCGCCTTCCGGTCCTCGGATGCCGGGGAAGGCGTTGATGTCGACGACGACGGGCGCCCCCGCGCGGTCCAGTACGTCGACCCCGTAGACGTCCAGGCCGAAGACCTCGCCCGTACGGAGCGCGAGCCGGGTCCAGGAGGCCGGCAGGTCCCGGACCAGCGGCGCGGGCCGCGCGCCGTCCGGCGGGGCGCCCACGGGCGCGGGGCGCACCGCCGTGAACACCTCGCCCGCGATCACCCACAGCTTGTGGTCCCAGCCACTGTTCGCGACGAACTCCTGCAGGACGACGGGCTCGTGGGGCCACGCGGCCACGAGGTCCCGCAGCTCGTCCGGGCCGTCCACGCGGGCGACGAGGTCCGCGCGCCGGCTGTGGCGGCTCTTGACCATGACCGGATAGCCGTCCTGCGGCCACCCCGGTCCGTCGAGGATCTCGGACAGCGCGTTCAGGGTCCGCGTCCGCGGCATCGGCAGCCCGGCGGCGTCCGCCACGGCGGCGATCCGGCTCCGGTCCTGGCACAGCTCGGTCGCGGCGGCGGAGTTCACCACCCGGGCGCCCCGGGCCTCGGCGTGCCGGGCCAGGGCGAGGGCCCGGGGGGTGTGCGCCTTGAGGAGGTAGACATCGGCGGGATCGTCCGGAGGGATCGGCTCCGCGGGGGATCCCGGTCCGGCGTCCGGGTCCAGGAACGCCACCCGGTGCCCCGCCTCGATCAGCACGGAGGAGGCGGCGGCGAGCAGCGGGTGGTCCGGCTTGTCGGTCAGCAGGCACACTCTCATATCTGCGCGGCCCCGGGCATGGCCGCCAGCCGGTCCGTGTCGGGGCCGGGATCGGGGTGCGGGCGGGCCGGCACGTGCGGGAGGTGCGGCTGCGCGGGAATGTGCGGGGCGGGGGCGAGCACACCGGTCCTGGCCGCGCCGCCCGCCTTGGCGAGGTCGAGGACGGCGCCGGCCAACCGGGTCACGGCGTCGGGTACTTGGCGGAAGCTCGGGAAGTCGTTGACGTCGACGACCACCGGACCGTCGGGGCCGAGCACCACATCAACGCCGTACAGGTCGAGGCCGAAGACCGCGCCCACCTTCGCCGCCACCGCGGCCACTTCGGCGGGCAGGGGCACGGCCCCCTCGTCGGCCGGCCCGTCCGGGTGGAGCGGGGAACGGCGCAGGGTCGCGTGGAACTCGCCCGCGAGACAGTAGACCTTCAGGTCGGTGCCGGAGTTGGACACGTAGGGCTGCGCGATGAGTTGGCCCTCCCCCGGCTGCTCCGCCTCCGCCAGCCGCCCGGGATTCGCCACGAGCCGCACCCCGCGCCCCGAACTCCCCTCGGCGGGCTTGACCACCAGGGGGAAGAGCTCTTCGGGGACATCCGCGAACAGCGTGACCCTCGGCGCCGAATAGGTCACCGGGACCGGCAGTCCGTGCTGTCGCGCGATGATCGAGGTGAAGACCTTGTCGCGCACCGCGCGGATCGACCGCGCGTCGTTCACCGTGGTCAGGCCCACGGCCGCGGCGGCCTCCAGCAGGGTGAGCCCGGGGCCGCCGGACACGGTCTTGAGCACCCAGGCGTCATGGGTCCCCGCCCGCACCTCCTCCGAGATCCGCAACAGCGAACCGCCGGGCCGCACCACGTCCACCTGGTGCCCCCACGACGACAGCCGCCGGACCACGTCAAGCGGCATGCCGTCATGCCGGTACAGCTCTTCGACGAGGAAGCAGAGCTTCATCTCAAAACCCCTCGGTGCCCCACATATGGGGACACGACGATGCCTCGCGGTGCACTTCCGAACACCGCCAAAGGGGCAACGCTACGTCACGCTCGGCCCAAGACCACCGTCGCCAGGGGTTACTGACGGAGCGTCGTCTTCTCTCCACGGATCGCCATCGGGCGCTGCCCGGACCGGTCACGAGGGTGCCTGCCGGGCCGCGGGGCTTCGCGACGCCGCGAGGCAGCGGACGCCGAGAGGCGGGGTGGGCCATCCAGGAGAACAGCGGCCAGGAGATCCGTCTCGGCACCACCGGCTTCACCGCGTACCACCGCCTGCCGTCCGGCTCCGGCGGGCGACTCCCCCACTCCACCGAAACGGCGTTCTCGCGGGCTCCGGGACGCCGCCCCCATGCGATACGCGTACGCGATCCGGGGCGGCCGGTCGGTGCGGGGAAAAGCGAATGAGTCGGCATCGTGATCACGATGCCGACTCATTCGTCAGTGGTGTCCGAGGGGGGACTTGAACCCCCACGCCCGATAAAGGGCACTAGCACCTCAAGCTAGCGCGTCTGCCATTCCGCCACCCGGACAGGGTGTGTGTCGCTGGTGTCACTCCAGGGTGTTCCCCGTGGCGACATGGACAACTCTATCAGGGGTTCGAGGTGGGTTTCACCAGCGTTTTCCGTGGTCAGCGGGGGGACGGGGGCGGATGTACGGAGGGTGTCCGGGCGCGTACGGACCGCGCGCGTACGGCGTCGGTCAGCGGGTTCCGGTCAGGCGGGCCGAGACGACCACGTTGTCCGGGTAGCCGCCGCCCTCCGTGTAGGGGCCGCCGCAGGTGATGAGGCGGAGTTCCGGGGTGCCGGTGGAGCCGTAGACCCGCTGGGCGGGGAAACGGTCCTTCGGGACGAGTTCGACGCCGTACACGGTGAAGACCGCCGTACGGCCGTCGGCGCGGGCGATCTCGACCCGCTTCCCCTTCGCGAGCGCGCCGAGGCCGTAGAAGACGGCGCGGCCCTCGGGGGTGTCGACGTGGCCGACGACGACGGCGGTGCCGCGCGCGCCGGGGGTGACGGAGCCGGTGAACCAGCCGGCGAGGTTGCGGTCGCCCGGAGGCGGGGCGTCGATCCCGCCGTCGGCGGCCAGGCCGACCCGGGTCACCGGGGCGTCGACGCCCACGGCGGCGACGCGTACCCGGAGGGGTGGCGCGGCGGGCAGCGGGGCGGGGGCCGACGGGACGGCGCGGGAGGCCGGGGCCGCCGCACGGGCGGGGGCGGCAGCCGCGGCGGGGCGCGGGGGCCCGTCGGCGGCCGGGTCCGTCAGGCCGCCGCGCAGGAGGTGGACGCCGACCAGGAGAACGACGGCGACGACACCCCAGGCACCACGCTGGCCCGGCTCGTTCTGCCCGTACACGTGCGGCCCTCTCGTTCGTCCGTCCGGTGGATCGGTGGCTCGGTGAAGCCGCGGCTCGGCGGCTCGTGCGGAAAGGGCGCCCCTCCCTCCCGGTCCTCGTCACACCGGGAGGGAGGGGCTGTCTTCAGGTCTCCTTCGGCCGCCAGGCGCCGGCCTCCGGCCTCGGGCGTCAGCCGTCGGTGCGCTCGCGGCGGCGGGTCAGGACGACGGCCGCGCCGAGCGCGCCGGCGATCAGGACACCGCCCGCGACCGCCCCGGCGGTACCGAACCCGCCGGGCTCGCCGGTCACGGCGCCGGAGGCGCTGCCGAAGCCGGCGTTCACGCCCCGGTGCGCCCCGATCGGCGGGAAGCCCTCCTGGTCGCGCCCGCCCCTCTCGTCGCGCTCGTGGTCACGGCCCTGGTCCCTGCCGTGGTCCCGGTCCTGGTCGCGACCCGGCTCGTGGCCTTGTTCGCGACCCGGCTCACGGCCGTGGCCGCCGCCTCCGGTGACGGTGAGGGTGGTGCTGCCGCGCTCGCCCTTGCAGTCGAAGGTCACCTCGTACCGTTCGCCGGGCTTGGCATCGGAATCGACGGTGGCGGTGCCCGGACGGCCGTCCCGCAGGGTGACCGCGTCGAAGGCGTCGGACTCGACGGTCGCCATGGGCGCCCGGCAGCCGTCCGCCCGGAGGGTGACGGTGCCGCCGGGGGCGACCTGCCGGGGCGTGACGGAGACACCGAACACGGTGCCGCCGTGCCCGCTGCCTTCCAGCTTCGGGAGGACACCCGCGGGACCGCCGCTCTCCTTCGGGAAGACGCCCGCGGGACCGCCGTCCTCCGCCGAGGCGGCCGGTGCCATCAGGACGGCCGCGGCCACAGGGGCGACGGCGAGCAGGGCTGCGGACGTTGCGGCCTGTATCACGCGCATGACGGTCCTCCAGATCACGAGGGCGGACGCGGAGCGTTTCCGCGGAGAGGCCGGTAGAAGACCCTCGCCGCGATCGAAGCTAGGTCCGCCCCCCGCACCCCCGCCACCGGGCACCGCCGAACGGCCCACACCCGGTTGCTCCCCCTCCCCGGCGCCGCTCCCGGGCCGCCGCGAGGGCGCCCGGGAGTGGCGGGAGTGACCGGGAGCCCCTACGGGACCCGGACGACCTGGCCCGCGTACGAGAGGTTGCCGCCGAAGGCGAACAGCAGCACCGGCGCGCCGGTGGCGAGTTCGCCGCGCTCGACCAGCTTGGCGAGGGCGAGCGGTACGGAGGCGGCCGAGGTGTTGCCGGAGTCGACGACGTCGCGGGCGACGACCGCGTTGACCGCGCCGATGCGGGCGGCGAGCGGTTCGACGATCCGCAGGTTCGCCTGGTGGAGGACGACGCCGGCCAGGTCCTCGGGGGCGATGCCGGAACGGGCGCACACCTCACGGGCGAGGGTGGGCAGCCGGTGGGTGGCCCAGCGGTAGACGGCCTGGCCCTCCTGGGCGAAGCGGGGCGGGGTGCCCTCGATCCGGACGGCGTGCCCCATCTCCGGGACGGACCCCCACAGGACCGGGCCGACGGCCGGGAGTTCACCCTCCGCCGGAGCGTCGCACGCCTCGACGACCGCGGCGCCCGCGCCGTCGCCGACGAGCACACAGGTGGTGCGGTCGGTCCAGTCGGCGATGTCGGTCATCTTGTCCGCGCCGATGACGAGGACGCGGCGGGCGCCGCCCGCCCGGATGGCGTGGTCGGCGGTGGCGAGGGCGTGGGTGAAGCCGGCGCAGACCACGTTGAGGTCCATGGTGGCGGGCGAGGTCATGCCGAGCCGGGCGGCGACCCGGGCCGCCGTGTTGGGCGAGCGGTCGATGGCGGTGGACGTGGCGACGAGCACCAGGTCGATGTCGTCGGGCGCCCGTCCGGCGGCGGCGAGGGCCTTCGCGGCGGCGTGCGCGGCGAGTTCGTCGACCGGCTCGTCCGGTCCGGCGACGTGCCGGGTGCGGATGCCGACCCGGCTGGTGATCCACGCGTCGTTGGTGTCGACGATGGCGGCCAAGTCGTCGTTGGTGAGCACCTTGGCGGGCTGGTAATGCCCGAGCGCGGCGATTCGAGTACCCGTCATACCCGGGCCCCTCCGGTGGTTCGGTGATGCGCTGGTTCGGTCGTCGTACACGCTTCCGCCCTTCGTTCCGGCGGAAGGCCTCCCAGTCTCGCGAGCGACTGACGGGTAACAAGTGGGGTGAACCACCAAGATTCCCCTGAACCGGCTGTACGGCGCTGACAAGGGAGAATGGTCCGGTCGGGCCCACCGAGGGCAGCGGGCGGCGAAGGGACGGGCGGTCACATGGGACGGGTCACCGAACGGCGGCGGGTCGTACGCGTCCGTGGCGGGGCGGTGAGCTCCCGGCCGGACACCCTGGTCGCCGAGGAGCCGCTGGAGATCCGGCTGAACGGCCGGCCGATCGCGATCACCATGCGCACGCCCGGCGACGACTTCGCGCTGGCGGCCGGGTTCCTGGTGAGCGAGGGCGTGCTCGCGGCCGCCTCGGACGTACGGAACATCGTGTACTGCGCGGGGGCGAAGGACGACGGCACCAACACGTACAACGTGGTGGACGTACGGCTCGCGCCGGACGTGCCGGTCCCCGACATCACCCTGGAGCGGAACGTCTACACCACCTCGTCGTGCGGCCTGTGCGGCAAGGCGAGCCTGGACGCGGTGCGCACCACGGCCCGGTTCCCGATCGCCGACACTCCCCCGCTGCGGCTCGCCCCGGCCCTGCTGGCCGCGCTGCCGGACCGGTTGCGCGCGGCGCAGCGGGTGTTCGACCGGACCGGCGGGCTGCACGCGGCGGCGCTGTTCTCGGAGGACGGCGAACTGCTCGACGTACGCGAGGACGTGGGCCGTCACAACGCCGTCGACAAGGTGGTGGGGCGGGCGCTCACGGAGGGGCGGCTGCCGCTGGAGCGGGCGGTGCTGCTCGTGTCGGGGCGGGCCTCGTTCGAGCTGGCGCAGAAGGCGGTGATGGCGGGGATTCCGGTGCTCGCGGCCGTGTCGGCGCCGTCCTCGCTCGCGGTGGACCTGGCGGCGGAGACGGGGCTGACCCTGGTCGGCTTCCTGCGCGGGCAGGACATGAACGTGTACGCGGGTGAGCACCGGATCGCCCTGGACGCGACCGCCTGATCGCCTTCTCCGCGCTTACGCGGGTGTCCCGGTGGTCGGATTCTCCGCGCCTACGCGGGTGTCCCGGCGGTCGGAAGCGTCGCCGCCGGGACCGGCCCGCCCGTCGCCGTCCCGGCCGCCTCCGGGTCGCGGGCGCGGCGGCGGGCGAGCACCGCGCAGACCATGAGCTGCATCTGGTGGAAGAGCATCAGCGGCAGCACCGCGAGCGACGCCTGCGCGCCGAAGAGGACGCTGGCCATGGGCAGTCCGGCGGCCAGGCTCTTCTTGGACCCGGCGAACTGGATCGCGATCCGGTCCTCCCGGCCGAACCCGAGCTTCCGCGCCCCGTACCAGGTCAGCGCCAGCATCACGGCGAGGAGCACCGCCTCCACGGCGAGCAGCAGCCCGAGCCGGGCCGGCGTCACCAGGTGCCAGACGCCGCGGGTCATGCCCTCGCTGAAGGCCGTGTAGACGACCAGCAGGATCGAGCCCCGGTCGACGTAGCCGAGCACCTTCCGGTGCCGGGCGACGAATCCGCCGGTCCAGCGGCGCAGCGACTGGCCCGCCAGGAACGGCACGAGGAGCTGGAGCACGATCTTCAGCAGCGAGTCGGCGGAGAAGCCGCCCGCGCTGTGCCCGAGCAGCAGCGCCGCGAGCAGCGGGGTGAGGACCATGCCGGCCAGTGAGGAGAAGGAGCCGGCGCAGATCGCGGCGGGCACGTTGCCGCGGGCGATCGAGGTGAAGGCGATCGAGGACTGGATGGTGGACGGCACCAGGCACAGGAAGAGCAGGCCGTTGTAGAGGTCGGGGGTGAGGACCGCCGGCACGAGCCCGCGGGCCGCGATCCCGAGCACCGGGAAGACCAGGAAAGTACTGGCCAGTACGGCGAGATGCAGCCGCCAGTGCCGCAGCCCGTCCATCGCCTCACGGGTGGAGAGCCGCGCCCCGTAGAGGAAGAAGAGCAGCGCGACCGCCCCCGTCGACGCCCCGCCCGCGACCGTCGCCGCCGTCCCGGAGGCGGGCAGCAGCGCGGCGAGTCCGACCGTGCCGAGCAGCGCCAGGATGTACGGGTCGACGGGCAGCCAGGCCGGCAGCAGGGACCGGCGGGGCGGGGCGGCGGCCGTGCGGGAGGAGGGGGAGGTCATGCGTCCATCCTGGTCGACGGCCCGGAGATCGGGAATCCCGTACAGCACACTGACTGTCATCACGTGTCGCGATAACCATCCTCAGGACCGCGCACCCTCTCCCTGCCGACCCGGGTCCGAACCCGGGCCCGGCCCTGGGTCCGCCCCTCAGCCCCTACCCTGTCGCCCATGCCCGCCCTCTACGAGCCGACCCAGCTGCGCACCTTCCTCGCGGTCGCGCAGACCCTGAGCTTCACGCGGGCCGCCCGGCGGCTCGGGCTGCGCCAGTCGACCGTCAGCCAGCACGTACGGCGGCTGGAGGAGGCGACCGGCCGGCCGCTGTTCGTCCGGGACACGCACGCGGTGGAGCTGACCGAGGACGGCGAGGCGATGCTCGGCTTCGCCCGCGCGATCCTGGAGGCGCACGAGCGCGCGGCGGCCTTCTTCACCGGGACGCGGCTGCGTGGACGGCTGCGGTTCGGCGCCTCGGAGGACTTCGTGTCGACCCGTCTGCCGGAGATCCTGGAGGCCTTCCGGCGCGAACACCCGGACGTCGACCTGGAGCTGACCGTCGAACTGTCCGGCACCCTCCAGGCCCGCCTCGAAGCGGGCCGGCTCGATCTGATCCTGGCCAAGCGCGGCGGTGACGCCGGAAAACCGGCCTCCGGCACGGCGGTGGAACCTCCCGGGGAGGAGCTGGTCTGGCAGGACACGCTCGTGTGGATCGGCGCGCCCCGGCTGCGGCTCGACCCGGACCGCCCCGTTCCGCTGATCGTCTTCCCGCCGCCCGGCATCACCCGCGCCCGCGCCTTGGAGGCGCTGCGGACGCAGGGCCGGGCGTGGCGGATCGCGTGTACGAGCACGAGCCTGAGCGCCAATGTGGCGGCGGCCCGCGCCGGCCTCGGGGTGATGGCGCACACCCGTGGCCTGATCCCGCCCGGTCTGGCCGAGCTGCCCGCCCGGGCGGGGCTGCCGGAGCTCGGCCCGGTCGATTTCGTGCTGCGCCAGGGACGTCGGCGCGGGGCGGCCCAGGACGCGGCGGATGCCCTCGCTGCGGCGATCCTGGCGAGCGGCGACCGGCTGCGCCGTCCCCGCTGAGCGGACCACGGGCATGGCCGGATCCGGCCGCCTGACGGGGAGTCCGCGTGGTGCCGCGCGGTGCGCCGGTGAGCACCCCGTACAGATTCGGTGGAGATTACCCCCGACCAGGACTTACCGGCGGTCACACTCCGGGGCTCCGCGGGCCGCGCCACCCCTGCTTCGCCACTCCTGACCAGGCGATACGCGGAATGTCGCGGCTTGGTGAAGGGCCTCCCGCCGCGGCGCGGCGTGGGGTAGGTTCCGCGCCGTACGGAGCGTGCCGCGGAGCGCGACGCCGAACGGACCGGGTGTGGGTGAGGGGAGCAGGCCAGTGCGCGAGTTCACCGTGCCGCCCGTCGAGGCGGCGCCGTTGACCGGCGGCCTGGCGGACGCGGTGTTCGACCACGCCGAGCGGGATCCGGACCGGCCCGCGCTCGGCCGCCGGGACACCGCCGGACAGTGGCGGGACGTGACGGCCGCCGGGTTCCGCGACGAGGTGCTCGCGCTCGCCAAGGGGCTGATCGCGCAGGGCGTACGGTTCGGCGACCGGGTCGCGATCATGGCGCGAACCCGTTACGAGTGGACGCTGTTCGACTTCGCGTTGTGGACCCTCGGGGCCCAGCCGGTACCGGTCTATCCGACCTCCTCCGCCGACCAGGTGCGCTGGATGCTGCACGACGCCGAGGTCACCGCGTGCGTGGTGGAGCACGAGGACCACGCGATGACGATCGGTTCGGTGATCGACCGGCTGCCC
The DNA here is from genome assembly GCF_040635425.1 of Streptomyces laurentii. Classification (NCBI taxonomy): domain Bacteria; kingdom Bacillati; phylum Actinomycetota; class Actinomycetes; order Kitasatosporales; family Streptomycetaceae; genus Streptomyces; species Streptomyces laurentii. The sequence continues at coordinate 77,068 of NZ_JBEYHT010000013.1, forward strand.
CGGCTGCAGCGGCTCTGGCAGCTCGACGCGGGCGACGGCGCGGTGGCCGAGCTGACGGCGGCCGGCGCGGACATCGACGACGAGGTGGTGCACCGGCACCGCCGGGCCGTGACGCCGGACTCGGTGGCCACGATCATCTACACCTCGGGGACCACGGGGCGCCCCAAGGGCTGCGTGATCACCCACGCGAACCTGATGTTCGAGGCGGACACGATGGTCGGCCGCTGGGAGCCGGTGTTCCGGTCCCGGCCCGGCGACGAGGCCGCCACGCTGCTCTTCCTGCCGCTCGCGCACGTCTTCGGGCGGATGGTGGAGGTCGCGGCGATCCGGGGCGGGGTGAAGCTCGGCCACCAGCCGGTGATGGCCGCCGCCGAACTGCTGCCGGACCTCCAGGCGTTCCGGCCGACTTTCGTGCTGGCCGTGCCGTACATCTTCGAGAAGGTCTTCCACGCGGCCCGCCGCAGGGCCGAGACGGAGGGCCGGCGGGCGGCGTTCGACAAGGCCGTGGACGTGGCGGTGCGCTACGCGGAGGCGCTGGAGCACAAGTCCTTCGGGCTCGGCCCCGGACCGTCGGCGGGGCTGCGGATGCAGCACCAGTTCTTCGAGAAGACGGTGTTCGCGAAGGTCCGCACCGCGCTCGGCGGCCGGGTCCGGCACGCGATGTCGGGCGGTTCCGGCATGGACCGGCGGCTCGGACTGTTCTTCGAGGGCGCGGGCGTGACGATCTTCGAAGGGTACGGACTGACGGAGTCCACCGCGGCGGCGACCGCGAACCCGCCGGAGCGGACCCGGTACGGAACGGTGGGGCAGCCGGTGCCGGGCACGACGGTGCACATCGCGGAGGACGGCGAGGTGTGGCTGCACGGCGGCCATGTCTTCTCCGGGTATCTGAACAACCGGGAGGCGACCGGCGAGGTCCTCCACGACGGCTGGCTGGCGACCGGCGACCTGGGGGCGCTGGACGAGGACGGCTATCTGACGATCACCGGGCGGAAGAAGGAGATCCTGGTGACCTCGGGCGGCAAGAGCGTCTCGCCGGCCGCCCTGGAGGAGCGGGTGCGGGCGCATCCGCTGGTGGCGCAGTGCATCGTGGTCGGCAACGACCGGCCGTACGTCGCCGCCCTGGTCACCCTCGACCAGGAGTCGGTGGAGCACTGGCTGGCGATGCAGGACCGGCGGCCGCTGCCGGCGGCCGAGCTGGTGCGCGACACGACCCTGGAAACGGAGATCCGGCGGGCGGTGGTGGCGGCGAACACGCGCGTGTCGCAGGCCGAGTCGATCCGGACCTTCCGGATCCTGGCGCATCCGTTCAGCGAGGAGCACGGGCTGCTCACCCCGTCGCTGAAGCTGAAGCGGAGGGCGATCGAGCAGGTGTACGCGAGCGAGGTCGAGGCGCTGTACCGCTGAGCGGAACGCCGAAGCGGCCGAGGGAGCGTCCGGTGGTCGGGGGCCCTTCAGTGGCCCCTGGGGCGCTTTTCGGCAGCTTTGCAGCGGTTTTGCGGCGTTTTTGCGGCGCTTCTCGGGCGGCCCGCAATGCCTCGGAAGAGCTCGGAAGGGCTCGCCCGCGGCCCGTGACGCCGTCTCCGGGGCTCCCGGACATTCCGTGGACCTGCGGAATCGTCCTCGTGAACGGAATGCGATCGCTGCCGTCTTCGTTGAGGCTGAGAGTAATACCCCCGACGACGTAAGGAACGCTTCCCCGTGAGCACGGACAGCAAGGTTCCCTTCCTCACCCTCAACAACGGCGTGCGCATGCCGCAGCTGGGCTTCGGCGTATGGCAGGTGCCGGACGACGAGGCCGAGAAGGCCGTCGCCACGGCGCTCGAGGCGGGCTACCGCTCCGTCGACACCGCCGCGATCTACGAGAACGAGGCCGGTACCGGCAAGGCCCTCGCCGCCTCGGGCCTCCCCCGCGAGGAACTCTTCGTCACCACCAAGCTGTGGAACGACCAGCAGGGTTACGACTCGACGCTGCGCGCGTTCGACTCCTCGCTGGAGCTCCTCGGCCTCGACTACGTGGACCTGTACCTGATCCACTGGCCGGTGCCGGCGAAGGACGCGTACGTCGACACGTACAAGGCGTTCGAGAAGATCCTCGCGGACGGCCGCGCCAAGGCCATCGGCGTGTCGAACTTCCTTCCGGAGCACCTGGAGCGACTGATCGGCGAGACCTCCGTGGTCCCCGCCGTCAACCAGATCGAGCTGCACCCGCAGCTCCAGCAGGCCGCCTCCCGTGAGACGCACGCCAAGCACGGCATCGCGACCGAGGCCTGGTCGCCGCTCGGCTCCGGCAAGGGCCTCCTGGAGGTCCCGGCGATCGTGGCGATCGCGCGGAAGCACGACCGCTCGCCCGCCCAGGTGGTGCTGCGCTGGCACCTCCAGATCGGCAACGTGGTGATCCCGAAGTCGGTCACCCCCTCCCGTATCCGGGAGAACATCGACGTCTTCGACTTCGAGCTGGACGCCGAGGACCTGGCCGCGATCACCGCCCTCGACGAGGGTCGCCGTCTGGGCCCGAACCCGGCGGAGTTCAACGTAGGCGCCTGATCGGACCGGAGCGGCCCGGCAGCGGTCCCCCGCACGGGGTCGCTGCCGGGCCGCTTCTGTGCGCGGTGCTTGTGTTCGGCGCTTGAGCTCGGCGCTTCAGTTCGGGCTCCTGCGTCCGGGCTCTTGCGCTCGGGCTCTTGTGCCCGTCCGGTGGGCTCGGCCGGTCGCTCGGTTCGGGGACTTGCTCAGCCCTTGCGGGCCGTGTGGACGGTACGGGCCGCGAGCAGGAAGACGTCGGGGCGGCGGTGCAGCGAGAGCGGGTCGGCCGGGTCGAGCAGCCGGTCGACGGCGGCGCGGTCGTCGTCCGCCAGATGCTCGGCGAGTCCGTCGCGCTGGCGCTCGTAGTGCGCGACGATCTGCCCGCGGACGGCGTCCGGGAGCGGCGCGGGGACGTCGGACAGGAAGCTGCGGGTGCCGCTCGGCGTGAGCCCGGCGGCGGACAGCAGCGCGTTCCAGTCGTCGACCTCCTCCTTGCTGTCGGGCAGCGCCGACCGCATCTCGCCGAACCAGTCGGCCTGGGCGGCGTCGAGCCGGGCTTCCAGGCCCGGGCGGCCGACACCCGCGTTCCACGGCAGGTGGCGGGCCGGCAGGCCGCCCTCGGCGAGGGCGATCAGACCGCCCGGGTTCAGGACGCCGGCGAACGCGGCGAGGGCGGCGCGCTGGTCGCCGATGTGGTGCAGGGAGTTGCTGGCCCAGACGAGGTCGGCGGTGCCGAGGGCGTCGAAGTCGCCGGGGAGTTCGGCGCGCAGGGTGGCGACCCGGTCGCCGAGGCCGCGGGCGTCGGCGCGTTCACGGGCGAGCGCGAGGAGTTCCGGGGTGGCGTCCACGGCGACGACCTCGGCCTCGGGGAACGCCTCGGCGAGCAGCGCGGTGACGACGCCTGGGCCGCTGCCGACGTCCAGCACCCGGCGGACCCGCCCGGCCGGGGCGAGGGAGGCGAGCCAAGCGGCGGCCTCCGCGTAGAGCGGGCTCTGGGTCTCGGCCTGCTGGATGAGCAGGGGCGCCATCTCGGCCCAGTCGAGGTGGGTGTGGTCGTGGCCCCCGTGACCCCCATGGCCCTGACCGTGGCCGTGGTGTCCGTGACCGTGCTTCGCGTGCCCGTGGTGTGCGCTCATGGGGACAGCGTGCGACACCCGGCGCCGTACTCGCGAACGAACTTGCCGTTCCGGCAACAACCGGCCGGTGACGCTCAACGCCCCCGGTGTTCCTGCGGGCTGATGCCGCGCACCCGTTTGAAGGCGGCGCTCAGCGCGAAGGCACTGCTGTAGCCGACCTGCCGGGCCACCGCCTCGACCGTGGCGTCCGTCTGCCGCAGCAGGTCGGCGGCGCGGGTGATACGCCAGCCGGTGAGGTATGCCATCGGGGGCTCCCCCACGAGTTCGGCGAAGCGACGGGCGAACGCGGCCCGCGAGACACCCGTCTCGTCGGCGAGGGCGGCGACCGTCCAGGCGCGGGCCGGGTCGTTCTCGAAGAGGCGCAGGGCCCGGCCGACGACGGGGTCGCCCATCGCCCGGTACCAGGCCGGGGCCGCCGCCCCGGGCCGGGCGAACCAGGCCCGGACGGAGGCGATCAGCAGCAGATCGAGCACCCGGTCGAGGACGACGCTCTGGCCGGGGTCGTCCCGGGCGATCTCCTCGTCCAGGAACGGCATCAGCGGGCAGTTCCACGCCTCCGCGGGCAGGTGCAGGAGGGCGGGCAGCGCGTCGAGGAGGCGGCGGCCGACCTCGCCGGCCAGCTGATAGGTGCCGACGAGCACGGTGGTGTCACCGTCGGGCGCGTTGCCCCAGGTCCGTACGCCCAGACTCATCGACTGGGCGAGCGGCTCCCCGCTCAGCGTGGCGCAGTGCCCGCCGGGGCCGATGACGGCGCTGGGCGGGGCGTCGACGGCGTGCGCGACCGTGTACGGCTCGGGGCCGCGGGCGACGGCGAGGTCACCGGGCCGCAGCAGGACCGGCTCGCCGGCGTCGGGAACGATCCACGCCTCGCCGCTGGTGACGCACATCAGGCAGAGCGGCGCCTCGTCCGCGATCCGTACGGACCACGGCGGGGCCATCACCATGCGCAGCACGAAGGCGCCCTTGGCCCGGGGCCCGTCGAGGAGACCGGCGAGTGCGTCCATGGCGGTCAGCCTAGACGGCGGGGCGGAGCGGACCGGACCGGACCAGGGAAGGAGCGGGCCGGACCGGGGGATCGCGCGGCGAGACGCAGGCGTATGCGGGTGAGTCACCGGAGCATGGCCCCGGGGTGCGCGGGGCGCGAGTCTGGGGACATGACGACGCAGACCTCTCACGACAACGGCTCCCCGCGGCACGCGGAGTCCATCGACTCCCCCACGATTCCGGCTGGTTCGCCTTCGGCCGCCGGACGGACGATCCTGGTGACGAGCGCGACCGGCAAGACCGGGCGCCGGGTGGCGCGCGGCCTCGCCGGGCGCGGCGCACGGGTCCGGTCCGGGTCCCGTACCGGGACCACCCGCTTCGACTGGACGGACCCGGCCGGCTGGGGCCCGGCGCTGGACGGCGCGGACTCCGCGTACGTGAGCTACTACCCCGACCTCGCCGCACCCGGCGCGACCGACGCCATGCGCGCCTTCGGCGAGCTGGCGACGGCCCACGGGATACGCCGGATCACCCTGCTCTCCGGGCGCGGCGAGCCCGAGGCGGTCATCGCCGAGGAAGCGCTGCGGAACGCCGCACCCGAGACCGAACTCACCGTCGTACGCGCCGCGTTCTTCGCCCAGAACTTCGACGAGGGCTTCCTCGCCGAGGGCGTCGCGTCCGGCACGATCGCCTTCCCGGCGGGAACGACGGCCGAACCGTTCGTCGACGCCGACGACTTGGCGGACGTGATCGTCGAGACCCTGACGGCCGACGGCCACGCGGGCCTGATCCACGAGGTCACCGGGCCGGAGGCGCTGACGTTCGCGGAGGCGGCCGCCGAGATCTCCCGTGCCGCCGGCCGGACGGTGACCTACGCCCCGATGACCGCGCCCGAATACGCGGCCCTGCTGGCCGGGTTCGGCCTGCCGGAACCCGAAGCGGACTGGCTGGCCGAGCTGTTCGCGACCCTCCTCGACGGACACAACACCCCGGTGACGGACGGCGTGAAGCGCGTCCTGGGCCGCGACCCGCTCCCCTTCTCGGTGTACGCGAGGGAGACCTTCGAGACCTCGGACTAGCGCTCCGTAGCGGCTCCGGCCCGACCGAGGGGGTGGGCGAAGGCGTCAGGAGACCCGGGCGGCCGCGGCCTCCAGGGTCCGCTGGATCACCCGGATGCCCTCGTCGACCATCGCGGCGATGGGCTCCGCCAGGCTGTGCGGCAGTACGTCGACGATCCAGACGAAGCGGCTACGGCCGCCGGCCTCGGCGAACACCTGCATGGAGGCGTGGTGGTGGACGACGTCCAAGGACCCGTCCACCACCGCGTAGGCGATGCGCCGGGCGTCGTCGTCGAGCGAGACGACGACCTCGCGGAGCACCGTGCCCTCCGTGAACATCACCACCCGGGCTTCGCCGTCGACGCGGGTGTCGACGACGTAGCCCGGTACGAGTCGGTGATGAACCTCGCCCCAGTCGCGGATCGCCGCCCAGACCTCCTCGGGGCCGGCATCGATCGGGACCTCTCGGTGGACTGTTGCCATGGACGGCTCTCCGTATCCCTCGGGCTGTCAGTTGGCGGCGGTCGCGGGGATCAGGCAGAACGGATTCCCCTGGGGGTCGGTGAGGACGACCCACTGCCCCTCGCCCGGCTGGAAGTCGGGCTTGGAGGCCCCGAGGGCGAGCAGCTCCCCGACCGCGCCGGCCAGGTCGGAGACGGTGAAGTCGAGGTGCAGGTGCTTGTTCCCCTCGGGCCAGGTCTGCGCCTGGTGGCCTTCGACGCGGACGAAAGCCAGCCCGGCCCCCGCGCCGCCCGCGTCGAGGGAGGCGAAGTCCTCGTCGCTGTAGCCGAGTTCCCAGCCGGTGGCCTTCTGGTAGAACGCGGCGAGCGCGGCCGGATCGGCGCAGTCGACGACGACGGTGGCGAGTTGTGCGAGAACGGACATGTGCGGGCTCCAAATTCGTGAACGGCAGGAAGCCTCACGGGCTTCGGTGAGGAGCCTGGCCCAGCGGCCCCGCCCGGGTCTTGAACATCCTTGCGCGACTGAAACCCGCTACGCGTATCAATGTCAGACCCGGCCCGTAATGTGCGAAGGATGCTCACCTCCGTTCCTGTCGCCGCCCGCCCCGACTTCGGCATCAGCGCGGTGTCCTGCCGTGCCGACCACACCCGCTGGTCGGCGCCCGAGGTACGTGCCGACTACCGGGTGGTGCTCGTGCGCCGCGGACTGTTCCGCAGGAGGGCGGCCGGCGTACCCGCCGACGTCGACACGACCCTGGCCTACGTGGGCGTCCCGGGCGAAGAGGAGAGCTTCGCTCACCCTGCCGGGGGCGACGTCTGCACGTCGATCAGCGTGACACCGCGGCTGTGGCGTTCCCTGGCCGGCGACAGCGGACCGACCGCGCGGACGATCTACATCGACCCGAGGATCGACCTGGCCCACCGGCGCCTGCTCACCGCCGCCCGTTCCGACGACGTCGACTACGCGACCGCCGAGGAACTGCTGGGTCTGCTGTCGACGGTCGTCAGCCGCGGCGCCACCGGACCGACCCCGCTCGGCAACGCGTCCGTGGACCGCGACCGGAGTCTCGTGGCGGCTGCTCGCGAGGCGATCGCCGAGGGAGACCCGTCCGCGGACACGCTGTTCGCGCTGGCCGATTCGCTCGGTGTCTCTCCCTCCCGCCTGAGCCGGGCGTTCCCGCGCCACCTCGGCGTCTCGGTGACCCGCTATCGCCACCGTGTCCGCATCGGCCGGGCCCTGGACCGCCTGGAGGCCGGCGAGACCAGTCTCAGCGCCCTCGCCGCCGACCTCGGATACGCCGACCAGGCCCACCTCACCCGCACCATGCGCCAATACCTCGACCACACACCGACCGCCTTGCGACGGCTTCTGGCCCCCGCGCCTGAAAGCGCGCATCCCTGACGGACCACCAGCGATGATCAATCTCCCGATCGGCTGTCGCCGAATGGGCCAGGGCGGGTCGGTCGCCCGCCCGGCCTCGGCGGAGGGGAGTTCAGGAGGAGGCGTACCGGGCGGCGAGGGCTGTGACGGTGGCGGCGATGCGGGTCCGTAGCTCCTCGGGGCCGAGTACTTCCACCTCCGTGCCGAGGGCGAGCAGCATGCCGTACGCGTGGTCGGGGCCCTCCATGGGCAGGGTGGCGCGGATCCAGCCGTCGGGTTCGGCGGTGCCGTGTTCCGTGACCGCGCGGGCGGCGGCGCCGGTCAGGCGGGCGGCACCGCGCGGGGAGACACGGACCACCGCCTCGCCCCGGTGCAGGCGGTCGTGGAAGTCGCGTTGGGCGTCCCGCCAGTACGTGGCCAGGTCGAACTCCGGGGGAATCACGACGGGTTCGTCGGTGAGGGAGAGGCCGAGGATCTGGTCGACCCGGTAGGTCCGGGGGTCCGGACCGGCGATCAGGTACCAGCGGCCGGCCTTCAGGACCAGGCCGTACGGCGCGAGCCGCCGGTCGACGTCGGTCGGTTCGCGCCAGCGGCGGTAGCGCACGGCGAGTACGAGGCCCGCGCGGACGGCGTCGGCGACCTGCGGCAGGTACGGGGCCGCGACGGCGTGGTCGTCGGCGTACCAGCCGTCGACGTCGATGTGGAAGCGGGTGCGCAGCCGGTCGACGTGCTCGCGCAGCGGCGGCGGCAGGGCGGCGTGCAGTTTGCGCCGGGCGTCGGCGAAGGAGCCGCCGAGCCCCAGCCCGTCGGCCGCCGCCGGCAGCCCCGCCAGCACCAGCGCCTCGGCCTCGGGCGCGTACAGGTCGGTGAGCCGGGCTCCCGGCCCGCCACCGCCGAGCAGCCGGTAGCCGCCCCGGTGCCCCGCGTCCCCGTACAGCGGCACCCCGGCGGCGTGCAGGGCCTCGACGTCCCGGTAGACGGTCCGGACGGACACCTCCAGTTCGGCGGCCAGCTCGGCGGCGGTCATCCGGTCCCGGGTCCGCAGAAGCAGCAGGATCGAGAGCAAACGGCTGGATCTCACCCCGACCGCACCCCTTCCACCGGCTTCACCGTGCGCGCCGGCTCCGCCGATTCCTCGTTTTCCACTGACACAAGATGTCAGTGGACCGCTCCTACAGTCCAGCCATGGCTTTCACGGAGAAGTACCTCGTCGTCCGGGATCCGGTCGACATCGGCGGCCGGCACATCAAGCGCTACCACGTCACCGACGACCCGGCGGGCATCGCGCCGGAGGTGGAGCGGGCGGCCTCCGCCATGCTGCCGGAACTGCTGCCGGAACCCGACGGCACGCCGGCCGCGAGCTTCGCGGTGCTGCACCGGGGCGGTGACACCGGCGCGTATCTGAACCTCTACAGCTGGGTGTGGGACAACGTCCTGCGCTTCGCGGGCGCGGCGGCGGGTCAGCCCGCGCTGGACTGCCCCGACACCGACCCGACCCACTTCGTCCGGCTCACCGGCACGGGGATCGCGCACGAGCGCTTCTGGATCGGCTGCGTCTGGGAACTGGCCCCGCTCGACCACGAACGGAACGCCTGGGTACGGCACATGCTGGCCCCGGAGGTGCCCGATCTGGCGGGCTACCTCGCGGACTCGCTGCGTTCCGGCACCACCGGGCCGCGCCACCCGGGCACGGCTCTCCCCCACGACCGGCAGGTGCCGGCGTGATGGAGGAGTACGGCTTCGGCTTCCTCGACGGTGCGTGGACCGTCCGCAACCGCCGCCTTGTCGACTGCCTCGACCCGGACAGCAGCTGGGACGAGTTCGACGGGCACACCGCCGGCCGGCTCTTCCGGGAAGGACGTGCCCATGTCGACGAGATCGCTTTCCCGTCACGGGACTTCAGCGGGATGACGCTGCGGCTGTACGAGCCGGAGACCGGCGAGTGGACGCTCAACTGGTCCGACAGCCGCACCGGACGGCTGGACCCGCCGGTCCGGGGCCGGTTCGGCGCGGACGGTACCGGGGTGTTCCTCGGCGACGACCACTACCGGGGCACGCCGGTGCGGGTCCGGTTCCGCTGGTCGGGGATCGGCCCGGACACCGCCCGCTGGGAGCAGGCGTTCGCCCCGGCCGGGACCGAGGCGTGGGTCGTGAACTGGGTGGTGACTCCTCCCCCTCGTGAACGAGGGGGCTTCTCGCTATGACTGGTTGGCGTCGCGACGGACCAGCCCGGCCCGTAGAACGTTGAGGGCGCCCACCGTGTCGGCGTGCGCGTTGTGGCCGCACGCCTGACAGTGGAACTTCTCCTGTGTGGGCCGGTTCTTCTTGGCGGTGTGCCCGCATTCGGGGCACCGCCGTGAGGTGTCGCGGGGGTCCACGGCCATCACTTCCCGCCCGGCACTCTCAGCCTTTGCGTTCAGGATCGCGAGGAACACCCCCCACCCGGCATCAGCGATCGAGCGGTTCAGCCCAGCCTTGGACGAGGCCCCGTTGGGCAGGAAGCCGCCCGGCTGGTCGGGGTCGGGCTTCGGCGCGGGGGCCTTGCTCATGTTGCGGATCTTGAGGTCTTCATGCGCGATGAAGTCGTGTTCGCGGACCAGGTCGAGCGCGGTCTTGTGCGCGTGGTCGAGGCGCTGGCGACGCACCTTGCCATGCAGGGCCGCGACCTTCTCCACGGCGCGCTGATGATTGCGGGTGCGGTCCTTGGCCTTGCAGCGGGGGAACCGGCTGAGCGCCTGCTGTGCCGCTTCGAGCCTCTTGGCAGCCTTGCGGGCGTAGCGCGGGTTTGCGATGTGCTCGCCGCTGGACGTGGTGAGGAACGAGGCGATACCCAGGTCGATCCCGACCGCACTGCCCGTCGCGGGAAGCGGCTCGGACCGCTCCTGCTCGGCAGTGAGCACGACGAACCACTTACGTCCCTCACGCTTGACCGACACGGTCTTGACCTTGCCGACCACCGCGCGGTGCTGGTTGACCCTGACGTGCCCGACGCCCTGGAAGCGGACTCGGGTGACGGGGTCGTGCGGGGTGGAGTCCCACCGGCAGCCGTCGCCGTCCCTGGGGAAGTCCACCGTGTCGAACCAGTTCACCCCGCGAAAACGCGGGTAGCCCGGAGTGTCACCGGCCTTGATCCGGCGGAAGAACGCCTGGAATGCCTTGTCCAGACGACGAAGCGTCGCCTGCTGCGAGGAGAAGGACCAGCGTCCCTGACGCTCCGGATCGAACACCCGGATCTCCTTGAGCTGCGCGGACTGCATCCCGTACTTGACGCTCGTCTTCGAAACGTGCCGGTACGCGTCACGGCGTTCCTGCAAGGCCCCGTTGTAGAGCGAGCAGTGATCACGCAGCATCTCGCCGAGCGCGATCGCCTGGCCCGCGGTGGGCCGCATGAGGAACTTGTACGCACGGATCACCCAGCCCACCCCCTTCGGTCAAGTCAGCTTGATCACACTACATTTGGCGTATGTCACCACGCTGGGAACCAAACCCCGATATCCGTACCGGACGTCACGTAGCCTATAACCTCCATGCACACTTGGTGTTCGTTACGAAATACCGGCGTGATGTGTTCGACGACCACATGCTCAAGCGGTGTGAAGAGATCATGCGGGAGGTATGCGGCAGCTTCGAGACCGAGCTGCGCGAGTTCAACGGCGAAGCCGACCATGTCCACCTGCTGGTGCACTACCCGCCGAAGGTCGCCCTGTCGAAGCTGATCAACTCGCTCAAGGGCGTCAGCTCCCGGTATCTGCGGGCGGAGTACACCGGCCGGATCAGCCGGATCGGCATGGGCTCGACGTTCTGGTCCCGCTCATACTTCGCCGGGTCCTGCGGCGGCGCACCGCTGACCGTTATCCGCCAGTACATCGAAGGACAGAAGCGACCCGTCTGACCGTCAACCCAAAGACGCAGAGAACTCCGCCGCTTCGCGCCTCCGGCCCGAGGATGCGTTTCCCTCCCCTGCTGAAGCCGGGGATACCCACGCAAGATCAGGGATGGATCTCCGCCGCGTCCCGGGCCCGCACCCGGCCGCGGCGGAGGCGAGGCCGGCTACGCGGCTCGCTTGACGAACGGGGCCAGCCGGTACGCCGGGTCGGGGCGGCGCCGGTCCTGGTCCGGCAGCGCGGCCAGCGCGGCGCACAGCGTCTCCACGTCGGCCCCGGTACCCCGGAACCAGGAGGCGTAGTAGCCGCGCCGCAGCTTGCCGGCGGTGTCGCGCGGGGTGGTGCCCTGGCCGTGCCCGGTGAAGACGGTGCCGGGCGCGGGTTCGAGGCCGTGGGCGGCGGCGTATCCGCTGATCCTGTCGGCCCGGTCCGTCCCCGCGTCGCCGCTCCGGTACGGGCGGAGCACGGCGTCGATGTCGCTGCCGACGTCGTGCGCCGCGTCCTTGTCGACGGTGGCGACGAACACGCCGCCGGGCCGCAGCACCCGCGCCGCCTCGGCGACGATCTCCTCGGCGAACGGCACCAGATGCAGCAGCCAGACCGCGCTGACCGCGTCGAGGGCACCGTCCGGCAGGGGCAGCCGGCGGGCGTCGGCGCGCACGGTCCGGCCGGGCAGCCGGCCGGCGGCGGCGCGCAGCATGGCGTGGGCGGCGTCGGCGCCGTACACGGCGAGTCCGGGCCGGGCCAGGCGTTCGGTGACGAGGCCGGTGCCGCAGGCGAGGTCGAGCAGGGTGCGGGTGCCGGGCGGCAGGAGTCCGCGCACGGCGGCGGCCGCGGCCTCGGCGCGCGGCACCCCGCCCCGGGTCTCGTCGTAGTGCGCGGCTTCGGTCTCGTAGTCGAGCACGGTGGCGGGGTCACGATCACGCACGGCCGCGGGCCCGGTCGAGTGGGCCCGCGAGCCGGATATACGGGGTGAGGTCATGGGTCCGGTCACGCCGCCCCGTGCCCCGGGGCCGCCGCCCGGACCCGTTCGGCGAGGGCGAAGTCCTTCTCCGTGAGGGCGCCGCCCGCCGAGTGGGTGTGCACGGAGACCGCGACGGTGTCGTACCCGAGCGTCAGATCGCTGTGGTGGTCCAACTCCTGCTGGATCTGGGCGATGTGGACGACGAAGGCGGTGGCCGCGAAGTGGTCGGCGAGACGGTAGTCGCGGGTGAGCCGGCTGTCGGTGACGGACCAGCCGGGCAGCTCCCGCAGCCGGTCCTCGATCTCCTTCTGCGACAGGGGTTCTGTGGGCACGTGGTGCTCCCTCCGATAGCGACGGGACGGCGGTGACGCCGGCGATGACAGTGGGGACGGAGAACGGTCCTGGTCGAAAAATACCCGGTCCCCCTCTGGGATACCGTCTGCCCATGACGACTGTCGCGACCGACACGAGTGTGAGTACGAGTGTGGGCACGAGCGTGGGCCCGCTGCTGCGCCGCTGGCGGCTGCGGCGGCGGCTGAGCCAACTGGAGCTGGCGCTGCGCGCCGACTCGTCCGCACGGCACATCTCCTTCGTCGAGAACGGCCGCTCGCGGCCCAGCGAGGAGATGGTGCTGCGGCTCGCCGAACACCTCGACGTACCGGTGCGCGAGCGCAACGCCCTGCTGCTCGCGGCGGGTTACGCCCCGCGCTACGCGGAGTCCGCCCTCGACGACCCGCGGCTCGACACGCTGCGGGAGGGCATCGAGCGGCTGCTGCGGGGCTACGAGCCGTATCCGGCGATCGTCGTCGACGGCACGTACACCGTGGTGGCGGCCAATCAGGGCATGCAGGCGTTCCTCACCGGTCTGCCCGAGCATCTGCTGACCCCGCCGCTGAACGCCATGCGGATCACCCTGCACCCGCAGGGTCTCGCGCCGCGCATCCGCAATCTGCGCGAATGGCGGGGCCATCTGCTGGCCCAGATGGAGCGTCAGATCGCATTGGCCCGTTCGTCGGCGCTGCGCGCGCTGTACGAGGAGGTGGCGGCGTACCCGCTGCCCGAGGGCACCACGGACCCGGACGACCGGGAGGACCCGGAGCCCTACCCGTACTTCGCGCTGCCGCTGCGGATCGAACATGATGGCCGGCTGCTGTCGTTCGTGTCGTCCATCTCGACCTTCAACACGCCGATGGACGTGACCGTCGCCGAGCTGGCCATCGAGACGATGCTCCCGGCCGACGAGGCGACGGTCTCCTATCTGCGGTCGCTCACGGCGTAGCGGCGCGCAGCGCGGCCCACTGGAGCGCGGCGAAGCCCGCGACGGTGCCGGCCTGGAGGAGGGTCCAGACCTCGCCCGCGACGGTCGGCTCCAGCCAGAGGACCAGGGCGGCGACGCTCGCCACCACCCATCCGAGATTGGCCTCGATGACGGCGCGGACGCCGAGCGCGGCCGGCCGCGGGCGGCTCGCGAGCCAGGCGACGCCCGCCGCGTACACGGTGAGGAAGGCGCCGATGCCGAGCAGCAACGTACGCCCGACGCCGAGGAGTTCGGCGAGCGGGCCGGAGGCGGCGAGGTAGGCGATGCCGTTCGCGCCGGTGACGACGGCGTCAAGGGCGAGGAAGCGGCGCAGCGCGGTGCGCGGCACGGAGGTGCGGGCGAGACCGGTGAGCAGGGCCTGGGACATGGCGGATTCCCCTTCGAAGGGCACGGGACGCGGAGGTGAGGGCCGGCGCCCCAGGCGGAGTGCGCCGCCCGGGACCCGGTGCTCCGATCATGTCGGGGTCCGTCGCGCGGGTCGATGACCTCGGAGGTAAGGCCAGGGCTCACCCCTGGCCTGCCCCGGCTTGCCCTCGGCTTGTCCTCGGCTTGTCCTCCGTCCTGCCGCCGTCAGTAGGCGGCGGGGCGCTGTCCGATGTACGCGCGCAGCCGGTCGGTGTCGGCGGCCGTCCAGCCGTCGGGCGGGACGACGGCGGCCCAGCCGTCGACGGCGCCGGTGCCGTAGCGGTGTCCGTGCGGTGCCTGTACCCCGTACGACACGGCCATGTCGACCGATGTCTGCCAGAAGGCGACGAACGGGAACCAGTCGATCTCGGGGGTGATGTCCGGGCCGAGCTGTCCATCGAGCCAGGCGGGACGCTTGAAGAGCAGGTCCGGGGACCACCAGACGACCGGGTCGGAGGCGTTCTGGAGGTAGACGGCGCGCGGGAACTCCCAGCGGGCCGGGGGCCGGGCGAGGTCCGTCCGCGGGAACTGGGCGAAGCGGTAGTGCGCGCCGTCCTCGTATTGGGGGCGCCAGACCGGGCTGCCCGGGTCGCGGTCGCGGCGGATCTCCTCGGAGATCGGGGAGAAGTTCGGCGCGCCGAGCAGCAGCGCCCCGTCGGTCGAGGCCAGCAGGTCGTCGGCGCTGTCGAAGGACGTCTCGACGGCGTAGGCGCCGAGGCTCTCGCCGGTGACGACGAGCCGGGGCCGGCGGTCCGCGGGGCGGCGGTCGAGTTCGGCGCGGACGGCGTCGAGGAGGGCGCGGGTGGCCTGGCCGGCCTTCTCCTTGTCGACGAGGAAGGACACCCAGGAGGGCAGGTACGAGTACTGGACGGCGACGATCGCGGTGTCGCCGCCGTACATGTACTCCAGCGGCTCGGCGACGTTCGGGTCGATCCAGCCGGTTCCCGTGGTGCCGGCGACGGCGAGGACCGCGCGGTCGAAGGCGCCGGTGCGGGTGAGTTCACGGACGGCGAGCCGCGCCTGGGCGGCGAACGGCCGCTCGTCGGCGAAGACGGCGGGGAGCGCGGAGGGGACGTAGACGCGGACCGGGTCGCGGGCGGGCTCGCCGGTCCAGGCTCCGATGCGGTCGCGGGTGGGGACCGAGCCGGTGAAGTTGCGGCCCTGGTAGCCGAGGTCCCGCCAGTCGATCAGGGAGCCGGGGCCGCCGGAGACGTGCCGGGACGCGGGGCGGTGGATGCCCTCCTTGGTTCCGTCGTTGGTGGCCTCGGCGATGCGGTCGGCGAGGTCGACGACCCCGCGGTCGAAGACGACGTCGCGGACGCCGACGAGTACGGCGAAGGCGGTGAGCAGCGCGCCGAGCGCGTGGGCGGCGGGCCGGGGCAGCAGCCGTCCGAGGAGGCGTATGAGCGCGCGGGCGCCGAGCCGGACGCCGCGGCCGGCGAGCAGCAGGGCGAGCCAGATGGCGACCGCGATGAGCGCGATCACCGGGGCGTGCCAGGTCAGCGAGGGCGGCAGTTCCTGGAGGACCCGCAACTGGCGCTGGAGCCGGGCGCTTTCGGCGATGCAGCCGACCGAGAGGGCGGGGGCGAGCAGCCAGTACGCCTGCCAGAGCCGGGCCCGGAGGCGTTCGCCGGGACGGCGGCGGAGCAGCAGCCGGACGACCCAGGCGAGGGTGGCGCCGAGCGCGTAGCCGATGGCGGCGGTGATGCCGCCGATCACGCCCTGGAGATACCAAGGGCGGGGCACCAGGGAGGGGGTGAGGGAGGCCCAGAAGAAGAGGGTGGCGGCGCAGAGCGCGACGAGGTCGGGCCAGTGGCGGTCGGTGTACGGACGGCGGGCGAAGGCGCCCACCCGGCCCCGGACGCCGGGGCGTCGGGGGCCGGGGGTCGAGCGAGTCGACGCGGCCGCCGCGGCGGACCGGTCGGGTGCGGAGGACGGCCGGCCGGTCGAAGTCATCCGCACAGCCTCGTACACCGCACAGACGTTCGCAAATCATTTCGCCCGGGGCGAATACCGACCCGATCAGGGCGAAATGATCGAATCAGCCCACGCGGCTGTCCACGTCCGGCTCCGGTTCGGCGCGCGGCGCGGTACGGGGTTCGACGCGGGGTTCGCTACGGAGTTCGGCACGTGGTTCCGTGCGTGGCTCGGTACGGGCTTCGGGGCGGGAGCCGGCCTCGGGTTCGGCGGCGCGGGGCACGAGGACCGGGCCGGACGAGCCGGACGAGCCGGTCGAGCCGCACGAGCCGGACGAGCCGGATGGACCCGATGAACCGGTCGGGCCGGCGGGGCGGTCCTCGCGGGTGCGGCGGTCCTTGCGGGAGGCTTCCGCGCGCAGCAGCGCGTTGAGCACGGCGAAGAGGTCGACGGGCATGACGGGACTCCTGAGGTTCGGAGGTGAGGGGGGTGCGCGAGAGGCCGGGCCTCTCAGCACCGCATCACCGTCGAACGGGAGACACCGTCACCCAGGGCGGGCGGGGGCGGTACGGGAACGGGGGCGGGGGCCGCGGCGGCCGGTACGCGCCGGGCCCGCCGGGGCGGCGCGGGACGCCGTACCCCTCCTACGGGCACCGCGTCCTCGTCCTCGGCCTCGTCGTGGGTCTCCGGCCCGGGATCGGCCGGCGCGGCCGCGCTCCGCGTCTCGGTCTCGGCGGCCGCGGCCCCCGCTCCGGCGCCCGCGCCGAGCAGCGCGGCGAACACGAGCAGCACCGCGAGCGCGTACCGGACGAGAGACCTCACGGTGGTCCGTCCTGCCCAGCACGAGGCCCTGGTGCGCCGACCCGCCCGGGGATCCCCCCGAACGGCCTACACCAGGGCCTCGCTTTTCACCCCCAGGAGGTCACTCCGCGGCAGTGTTGACCAGCGGCGCGCCCACCTCGGCACCCTTGCCGTTCTCGCCGTTCTCGCCGTTCGCGCCGTTCGCGGTCCGGGCGGCGCGGCCCTTGCGGGCCGCCATCACCGCGTACACGAGAACGCCCACGAAGAGGAAGAGGACGCCCTGGTAGACGGCCTCGTATCCGGCGCCCGCGACCAGCCAGATCGAGAAACCGAAGGCGGCGAGGGCCAGCACGCCGTCGCGGACGAGGTGCGCCCGGGAGACCTTCTCGCCCTGCCCGGAGAGCAGGAAGTAGATCTGGGCGGCCGTGGAGAGCAGATACGGCACGGTGGCCGTGAAGGTGGTGACCAGGACCAGCATCTCGAAGACGCCCTTGGTGCCGGCCGTGTAGTTGTAGATCGTCAGCATCGAGGCGAGGGCCACGGTGACGACGACGCCGAACGTGGGGACGCCGCGCCGCTTGATGGTGAAGGCCTTCGGGAACAGCCCGTCGCGGGCGGCGGCGTACGGCGCCTGGGCGCTGAGCAGGGTCCAGCCGTTGAGCGCGCCGAGGATCGAGACCATCGCCATGCAGGCGACGGCCACACCGCCCCAGGACCCGCCGAACATGATGTTCGTGGCGTCGGAGAAGGGCGCGGTGGAGTGGACCAGCTTGTCGTGGGCGACGGTGCCGAAGACCGAGAGAGTGCCGACCAGGTAGAGCACGGCGGCGCCGAGGGTGCCGAGGACGGTGGCACGGCCGACGTTGCGGCGCGGGTCGCGGACCTCGCCGGCGCTGACGGCGGCGGACTCGACGCCGAGGTAGCTGAACAGCAGGATCGCGGCGGACGCCGAGATCGCGCCGATCGGGCTGCCCTCGCTCGCCTGGAAGGGCCCGAGGTTGGCGGGGTCGAAGAAGAAGAACCCGCCGACGGCGACCAGGAGCAGCGGGACGAACTTGAGCACGGTCGCGACGACCTGCACGGCGCCGACGTACCGGGTGCCGGCCAGGTTGGCGAGGCCGGGCAGCCACTGGAAGGACAGCGCGGCGACGATGGTCAGGAGCTTCGACTCGTGTACGGGGACGAGGACGTCGAGGTAGCCGACGGCGGCCACGGCGAGCGCCGCGTTGGAGACCCAGGCGGTGATCCAGTACGACCAGGCGGCGAGGAAGCCGGCGAAGTCGCCGAAGGCGGCGCGGGCGTAGACGTAGGGGCCGCCGGTCTTCGGGAGGCGGCGGGCGAGCCGGCCGAAGACCAGGGCCAGGGCGATCGCGCCGAGGGTCAGCACGCCGAAGGCCAGCAGGCTGATGGTGCCGAACGGGGCGACGGACGCCGGAAGGAGGAAGATGCCGCCGCCGATGATGTTGCCCATGACCAGGGCGGTGGCGACGGGAAGGCCGAAGCGGCGGGCGTGCTTGCCGGCCGGGTGTCCGTCCGGGCTCCCGCCCTCCGGAGTGGTGCCGTCCGGGGTGGTGCCGGCGACCGGTGCGGTACCGGTGACGGGGTCGCGGTCGAGGGCCGGGTCCTGGTCGAGGACCGGGGCCGTGACCGGGTCGCAGGCCGGGACCGGGGTGGGGTCCTGGCCTGCGGCGGTGGGGGCCGTGCTCATGCGGGTGGTGCGCCTCTCGTCGGACAAACCTCTCGTCACGTAAACGTCACCCATGGTCCGTCCGGCTCGACGTGCCCGCAAAATCACCCGTGTTTGTCCCGCCGCGGCGGTCCATCAACCGGAAGAACTGCTTCCGTTTGGTCGCTCGGCAGGGAAATCTCCAGCGGTACCTGCGGGCCGCCGCTCTCCCTCAACCAGCCCGCCAGCACCCGGTGCACCCGCTCGGCCCCCACCAGCCCCTCCGGGGGCGGCGGCGTCAGCTCGCGCGGCCAGAGCAGGAACGGTTCGCCCTGCTCACCGCCCAGGCCGCCGTGCGACCCGATCTGCTCCTCGAAGGCGTGCACGCCGCCCGTCGCCGGGTCGTGCATCGAGTTGACCATGATGTCGGCGACATGCGGGAAGCCGTCGGTGCGCCGCACCGCGTCCGCCGCGCCCGGCCCGAACCCGGCGAGCGGCCCCGGCGCCTCGTCGGTCAGCTCCGCGAGCGGCGCCTCGACCCCGCCGCGGGCCAGCACCACCGAGCCGTGCTCCTCGCTCGCGACCAGCAGGAACCCGATCCCCGGGTGCTCGGCGAGGGTACGCAGCAGCGCCGGGTGCAGCCGGTCCATCTCCTCCCGGGTCATCCGGTGCGGCACGCCCGGGAACGACACCAGGCCCAGGTTCCCGGAGGCCAGCACCACCGGCTCGGGCGCCCGGGCCGCGGCCACCGCCGCCGCCTCCTGCCCCTCCGGACCGGCCTCGCCCTCCTGGTCCACCGGCCGGTGCAGCGCGCCGCGCAGCGCCTCGCGGGCCGCGTCCCGGGCCTCCGATCCGCTGTGGGTCCGGCGGACCCGGCGCGGCACGGCCAGCCCGCACCCGGCCCGTACGAGATCGCGCAGCGTCAGCCCGTACGCGGAGGCGAAGGTCTCCCCCGGGCTCTGCCCGTGGTCGGACAGGAGCACGATCCGGTACGGGCGGGGCGCGTGCTCGGCGACCTTCGCGATCAGGGCGATCGACCGGTCGAGCCGGGCGAGCACCTGGTCGGTGTCGCGGCCGCGGGGGCCGGAGTGGTGGGCGACCTCGTCGTACGCCACCAGGTCCGCGTAGACGGCGCTCCGCCCGGCGAGCATGTCGCCCATCACGGCCGAGACCACCACGTCGCGCTCCACTACCGTGGCGAAGGCCCGGACGAAGGGATAGAGCCCGCCGCGCGAGACGCGCGGAGTGTCGCGGCGCAGCAGGGCGCGGGTCGACTGGACCATCTCGCGCAGCACCTCGGCGAGGAGCGAGCCGGCGGTGCGGACGGCGTTGGCGGGGTCGGAGAAGTACGCGAAGTAGCCGGCGCGCGAGCGATTGAGCGGGCCCCGGCGGGCCGCCATCGACAGGACGAGCGCGAGCTGCTCGGCGCCGCCGCTGAACAGGTTGCCGCGCGAGGCGCCGTCGTGGGCGAGCAGTCCGCCGTGGCCGGTGCGCTCGACGGCGCGGCGCTGGAGTTCGACGGCGCTCGCCGGCCGGTTGGACACCATGAGACGGCCGGTGTCCTTCTCGTACCAGCGGAAGGCGGGCACGTCCTCGTTGGAGCCGTGCAGGATGCCGAGTTGGCTGGCGCCGGTCTGGCTCGACCAGTCCGTACGCCACGGGGTGAGGGTGTGGGTCCGGTCCAGCCACTCGGCGACGGTGGGCATCCGGCCGTCGGCGACGGCGTCGCGCAGCACCCGGTGGCCGACGCCGTCGAGCTGGAGGAAGACGGTGCCGGGGGCGGCCTCGGGGCCGCCGCGGGCGATCCGCGGGCGGGTGCGGTCGGTGAGCCGGTACAGCCGGCGCCGGTACGCCTCGTCGTCCCGGACCGCGAGGGCGGTGGAGGTGGCCGAGGCGACGGCGGACATCACGGCGGCGACCACGACGGCCGTCTCCGGGGCGACGGCGCCGCGCCCGTCGGGGATGAGCCGGAGCGCGAGGAGCAGCAGCGAGCCGTTGAGGAAGAACACCAGCAGGCCGAGGACCAGCGCGGGCACGAGCAGCAGGGCCCGGACGATCAGCCGCCACACGAGCGCGCCGAGCAGGCCGAAGGCCCCCGCGCCCCAGGCGGCGGTGAGCGCGATACGGGTGACGCTGTCGCCGTCGTGGGACTGGAGCCGGAAGTCGGGCAGCACGGCGGCGAGGACCAGCAGGGTCAGGGTGGAGACGGCCCACACCGTGATCACGCGCAGCAGCGCGCTGCCCGCGCTGCGCCAGCGGCCTGACCGCCCTCGCCGTTCACCCACGCCTTGTTCGCCTTTCACCTGTTTCCTGCCTCAAGACTGGCACAGCGGGTCCGGGACAGTGCCGGTCGTGCGGTGCCGGGGCGGGGCGAGAGGCCGGAAGGGGGTGAGGCGAGGGGCTGGGGCCGAGGAACCGGGGGCCGAGGAGGCGTGAGGCTCAGGAGCCGTCGTATCCGGCCGTGGGCATCGAGAGCCGGCGGTGCACACCCGCCTTCATGGGCCCGTCGTACGCCGGTTCGTCGAACCCCGCGGTCTCCAGGCGCACCCCGCGCCGGACGCACTCCGCGAGGAAGCCGGAGACGTCCGTCAGCGCGCGGGCCAGCACGCGTTCGTTCGGCGCGACGAAGACGTCCACGGCCCCCTCGTCGACGTCCGCCCACAGCGCGTCGTGGTCGGGTCTGAGGCCGTAGCAGAGGAGTCTCCGGGTCACCACGTAGCCGTTGTCGTCGGCCCAGCGGGCGCACATGGCGTGCTGGCTGCGGGTGTCGACCAGGAAGGGGTCGTCGTCGAGCTCTTCGAGCGGGGTGAGGCTGGCGATCGCCGCCACCCGAACGTCGTCCATGGGGCGACCCTACTGCGTCGGCGGGTCCCCGAGGAGAGGTTCGGCGTCCCGCCGGGGCACCGCCCGGGGCCGGATACGGCGCGGACCGGCCGACGGGGCACGGTGACGCCGCCGGGCCTCTACCCTCGATACGGAGGCGGGCGCCGTCGGGGCGGCCACCGGGCGCGGAACGCGGGACGCGAGGGCGTTCCCGTCCACGCGAGAACACGGGAACGGGACGGAGAGGGCGGCGGCGGTGGAGATCACCTGGTGGGGTCATGCCACCTGCACGGTCGAGGACTCCGGGGTCCGTTTCCTCACCGATCCGCTCTTCGCGCGCCGGTTCGCGCACCTGCGGCGCCGGCGCGGCGCCGTGCCGCCGCCGCAGGCCGCCCACGCCGAGGCGGTACTCGTCTCCCATCTGCACGCCGACCATCTGCATCTGCCCTCCCTCGCCCGGCTCGCCCCGGGCACCCGGGTCTTCGTGCCGCGCGGCGCGCTCGCGGCCGTACCGGCGCTGCGCCGGCTCGGCGGGCGGGGGCTCCGGCTCACCGAGCTCGCGCCGGGCGAGTCGGCGGCGGTCGACGGCGTACGGGTACGGGCCGTGCCCGCGTCGCACGACGGGCGCCGGATCCCGGTCGGCCCGCAGCGCTCCCCCGCGCTCGGCTACGTGGTCGAGGGCGAGGCCCGTACCTACTTCGCCGGGGACACCGGACTGTTCGACGGCATGGCCGACGCGGTCGGCCCGGTGGACGTGGCGCTGCTGCCGGTCGGCGGCTGGGGTCCGTTCCTCGGGCACGGTCATCTGAACGCCGGGCGCGCCGCGGAGGCCCTCGCCGCGCTGTCGCCGGCCGCCGCGGTGCCGGTGCACTACGGCACGTACTGGCCCATCGGCATGGACGCGGTGCGGCCGCACGAATTCCACTCCCCCGGCGACGAGTTCGTCCGGCACGCCACCCTGATCGCCCCGAAGGTCGCGGTGCACCGGCTCGGTCACGGCGAACGGGTCCGGCCGGAGGTGGCGCGGTGAGCGGGGGCGGCAGACGGACGGGGCCGGGCGACGCGGGGACGGACCAGACGGCCGACGCGAGGGGCGGCCGGTGATCGAGCGTCTCGTGACGGTGGTGCCCGTGGCTCCGGTGCTGCCGCCGGAGTCGACGCAGCAGGCCGTCGGCTATCCCTCGCTGTTCCTGCTGGTGGCGCTGGGCGCGCTGGTGCCGGTGGTGCCGACCGGCGCGGTCGTGAGCTCGGCTGCGGTGGTGGCCTTCCACCAGACGTCGCCGCTGGCGCTGCTGTTCGTGTTCCTGGTGTCGTCGTTCGCGGCGTTCCTCGGCGATCTCGCGCTGTACTGGCTCGGGCAGCGCGGGGTGCGCTCGCGCGGCGGGTCGCGCTGGCTGGCGTCGCTGCGCGGCCGGGTCACCCCGGAGCGACTCGTCCACGCGCAGGAACGGCTGGAGACCCACCAGGTGCCGGTGCTCGTCCTGTCGCGGCTCGTACCGGCCGGGCGGATCCCGGTGATGCTGGCCTGTCTGCTCGCCGGGATGCCGCTGCGCCGGTTCGCCCGGGGCGATCTGCCGGCTTGCCTGGCCTGGGCGGCGACGTACCAGCTCATCGGCATCCTGGGCGGTTCGCTCTTCCCGGAACCGTGGCAGGGTGTGGTGGCCGCGGTGGGGCTCACGGTGCTGGTCAGCGCGCTCCCGGCGCTGTGGCGGCGGCTGCGCGGACGGCACCACCACGAGGTGCCGCCGGCGGGCCGGGGCGGCGAGCACGCGTAGCCCTGAGGGATGAGTACTCGTCAGCTCCCGTCCCTCCCCGCGCGCGGGTCGCCTGCCTCGGCGAGTTCCGCGAGGACGGCCGCGAATCGGCTCAACGCCGCCGCCACGTGCGGGAGTTCCTCGGGCCGGGGGTCGGCGAGGGCTTCCGCCCGTTCCGGCTCGGTCTCCCCCAGGAAGGGCGCGGTGTCGAACCGGGCGCGCAGAGCGCCGAGTTCGTCGCCGAAGCGATGGCCGCCGGGGACCGGGGTGCGGAGCACCTCGGTCAGATGGTTCTCCAGATCGAGGGAGTCCTGCACGCCACGGGCGGTCAGCCCCGCGCGCAACGGGCCCAGATCGGCGTAGAGATGACGTCCGGCCCGCGGCGGCAGGGCGAGCGCTCCGGCGGCCAGCACGGCCCGGTGCGCGGCGGTGGCGATCCTGGCGTGCAGGGCGGCGGCGAGCCGGGTCCGTTCGGCGACGTCCGGGGGTTCGCCGAGCGCGTACGCGGCGGCGGGGGCGACCGGGGCGGCGACGAGGGCGCCGAGCGCGGTGAGGATGTCGAGCGTACGGGCCCGGTGGGCACCGGCCGCCCCCGGTGGGAAGCGGGCGACGGCGCAGGGCCAGCCGGCCGGGGTGAACGCGCCGGCCAGATCGGTGAGGACTGTGACGTCCTCGGGGCACATGTCGGCGGGGCTCAGCAGCACGGTCTCGCGCGGGCGGTGCAGGGTGTCGCGCCAGGTCTCGTCGCTGACGATGTGCAGCCCTTCGGCGACCGTCGCCTCGCATGCCTCGCGCAGGAGTTCGGGCGGGGCGACGGTGGCGGTGGGGTCGTCGGCGACGGAAAGCAGCAGCAGCCGCGGGCTGCCACCCTCGGCTCGGATCCGGCGCACGGTCTCCAGCAGGGCGTACGGGTCGGGCACGCCGCCACACTCGGCCGGGGTGGGCACGGCGTACGCGGGCCGGCCGAGGAGCCGGATCTGCGGGGTCCACCAGGCGGGGCAGGGCCGGGGCAGCAGCACGTCGCCGCCGTGGGCGGTGAGCAGGGCGAGCAGGAGCGGCGGGGCGCCGGAGGCGGCGACGGTGTCCTCGGGGTGGGTCCGCAGTCCGCGTCGCCACCAGTACCCGGCCGCCGCCTCACGCAGGACGGGCCCGCCGCCGGGCGGCTCGGGCGCGGTGTGGTCCGCGGCACCGGCGAGCAGGGCGGCGAGGCGGGGCAGCACGGGCAGCCCAGGGCTCGGCGCGAGGGGCGCGTACCGCACCGGCCCGCGCCCCTCGGGGAGGGTCAGCCGCATGTCCCGGACCTCTCTGTGATGTCGCTCCCCTGCCTTTATACGGAGGTCCGGGAGGTTCTGCCGCTCGTGCCCGCGGACGGGCGACGGCAGGCCTGTCCGAATCGACTCGCCACGCCGGGAACGCGAGTGCTCCCGCGCCGCCGCGTCACCGCCGCGTCACCACCCGCCCGTCCTGGCGGCCGGATCGTCGGCCGCCCTGCGGCAGGCGGCGCAGAGCGAGGCCCAGAAGCGTCGTCACGTACGCGCCCAGCACGGCGGCCCCGGCCCACCACGGAAGCGGGAAGTACCCGGCGGAGGGCGCGTAGTGGGCGACGACCTGCGGATAGGCGACGAGCGTCTGCTGGGTGGCGAAGCCGGCGGCCGGGGTGACCCGCAGCAGCCACTGCGCCAGGCCGTCGGGAAGCAGCGGGAACGAGGTCACCGCGTACGGGACCGCGATCGCCAGGACGGCGACCGGAATCGCGATCCGGGCGCGCCGCAGCAGGGCGGCGAGCGCGACGGCCAGCATCGCGGCGAGAGCGAGCACGGCGGCCGTACCGACGACGACTCGCGCGCAGGTGGACGCGGTCGCCCCGACGACGGGGATCCCGTTCCCCCGCAGGATCACCGTGCCGACCGGGAGCACGACGCCCAGGGCGACAAGACCGGTCACCCAGGTGGCGGCCCCGGCGACGACCGCCTTGGCGGCGAGCGCCCGGCGGGTGAGCGGATCGTCGCGGCGCTCGGCGGTGACGAAGCGCACCGCGACCACGAGTACGACGAGCAGCGCCAGGGACAGGCCGCCGAGCGTCCCCTCCAGCGGGCGGCCACCGTCCTCGGCACCGGCAGGCCCGATGTCGCCGACGCCGGTGACGGTGATCGTGCCGCCGTCCACCACCGCTCCGGACGCCTTGTACTCCTTCTCCCAGTCGGTCCGGTTCATCTCGCCGACGGTGTCGCTCCGCCAACTCCCGGCGGCCACCGCTCCCTTGACGCGGACGTGGTCGAAGACGCCGGATGCCTGGGTGAAGCGCACCTGTTCCGTGGCGCCGCCGAGGCCGACGCGCCGCAGCGTCAGGTCGCCGGGAGAGGTGGCGAACAGGCCGACCCGCACCGTCTTCGGCAGCCCGGACGGCCGCACCGTGCCGACCTTCGTCCACGTCTCGCCGTCGGCCGACTCATAGCCGGTGAGGGTGTCACCCGACCGAGTCAGCCGCAGCCAGCGTGGCGACGTGGCCGAGACCCCGCCGCCGCTGCCCGCGATGTCATGGCGGTAGTCGTACTGCATCCGCACACCATGGCCGCCGGTGAGCATCAGCGCCGCGTAGGAAGACCCCTGGCGGACCCCGTCCTTGACGAGGATTCCGGCCTTCGCCCAGGGGACCAGGCCCGGGACGATCGTGTCGTGATCCGGTGGCGGGTAGGTGATCGTGCCCGTCATGGCCGTCATCCGGACCGTGATGCTGCCGTGCTCGCCCAGATCGCGATGCAGGAAGGCGAACTGGTCGTGGACGAGGGAGCCGTCGGGCCCGGTCGGCGCGGCCGGGCACGGCCCGTCGCAGGACGCGTGGCCGCCGGACGCCTGGAGCAGACCGAGGGCGATGACGACGAGGGCCGCGGCCGCCATCGCGAGCAGCCTGCCCGGTCGCCGGAATCCGGTCCACTCCCGCCGGAGTATGTCGTTGGTCGTCAGCATGGTCTTGGTTCTACGGGCGCGGCCCTCACAGGGGCCGAACCGCCTTTGTTATGCCGCTGTGAGGTGCGGCGGGGCATCCTGGCTCCGAGCCGGACCCGCGCGAAGGGGAGAAGCATGGGCATGCCGTGGAGCGGAACCGTCGGACGGCGGTTCACGATCCTTTACACCGCCGGGTTCCTCGGGTCGGGAGTCGTGCTGCTCGCCCTGACCTATCTGATGTCCGGTGGACGGTTGACCAGCGTCGCTCCGGAACAGTTCCCGGCCGGCCCGCCCGGCGTGGCCGCCGAGCAGCGGATCCAGGATCTGGAGCGGCAGCTCGCGGACGCGCACGCGCAGCAAAGCCGTCGGCTGCTGGTCGGCTCGCTGATCGCGCTGGTCGTCATGGTGGGCGTGTCGCTCCTGCTCGGCCGGGTCCTCGCCGGCCGGGTCCTGCGCCCGCTGCGGCTGATCACCGCGGCGACCCGGCGGATCTCCGCGGAGAACCTGGATCAACGGCTCGCCCTGACAGGCCCGGTCGACGAGGTCAAGGAACTCGCGGACACGATCGACGGTCTGCTGGAACGCCTCGGGGCCTCGTTCGCCTCGCAGCGCCGCTTCGTCGGCAACGCCTCGCATGAACTGCGCACGCCGCTGGCGACGATCCGGGCATCACTGGACGTCGCCGTCGCGAAGCCGAAGCCCGCGGCGCAGACCGTCGCGCTCGCCGACCGGGTACGCACCGAACTCGACCGGGTCGATCACCTCCTCGACGGCTTCCTCGTCCTCGCCCGGGCGCAGCACGGCCCGCTCGCCGACCGGACCCCCGTGTCGCTCGGTGCGCTGGTTCGGCAGGCGCTGGCCGACGGGGCCGCCGGAATCGCGGCGAAGGCGCTGACCGTCGACGGCGCGGTGCGGCCGGAGGCCTGGACGCGGGGCAGTCCGGCGTTGCTGTCCCGAATGGTGGAGAACATGGTCGCCAACGCGATCGCGCACAACCAGGACGGCGGCTGGATCCGCGTCTCCACTGAGGACGACGCCGGCGAGACGCGCCTCGTCGTCGAGACCGGCGGGCCCGTTCTCGACCAGGAGGGGGTGGACCGGCTGACGCAGCCGTTCGTACGGCTCGGCGCCGACCGGACGGGACCGGAGGGGGGTTCCGGCCTGGGGCTGTCGATCGTGGCGGCGATCGTCACGGCGCACGGCGGCCGCCTGGCCCTGCTGGCCCGGCCGGAGGGCGGCCTGCGCGTCGTGGCGGCGCTCCCGCGGGACGCCGCGACCGGTCCGGTCCCCGCGTCGGGGTCCGGCGGCGTCACGTGGTGAGGATTCTGGTCGTGGAGGACGCGCGCTCGCTCGCCGAGGTCGTCGCCGAGGGACTGCGGGACCAGGGGATGGCCGTCGATGTCGCGCACGACGGCCTCGATGCCGCCGCCAAGCTTGGCCTGAACCCGTACGACGTGGTGGTCCTCGACCGCGATCTGCCCGGTATCCACGGCGACACGCTCTGCCAGATGATCACCGAGCGGGACGATCGCGCGATGGTTCTGATGCTGACCGCGGCGGGCGCCCCCGGCGACCGGGTCAGCGGCCTCACCCTCGGCGCCGACGACTACCTCGCCAAGCCGTTCCACTTCCCGGAACTGATCCTGCGCATCCGGTCCCTGGCCCGCCGCCGGCCGGCCGGCCGGGCCCGCGTGCTGCGGGCCGCCGGCCTCGAACTCGACCCGGTGCGCCGGACCGTCCTCCGCGACGGCCGTCCGCTGGATCTGTCCGTCAAGGAGTTCGCCGTCCTGGAGGCGCTGCTGCGCGCGAGCCCCGGCTTCCTGAGCGCCGAGGGCCTCCTGGAACAGGTATGGGACGAGAACGCCGATCCCTTCACCCACACGGTGACCGTCACCGTCGGCCGGTTGCGCCGCAAGCTGGGCGGTCCACCGGTCATCACGACCACACCCGGGGTGGGTTATCGCATCGCCGACGGGCCCCAGCGGGGCTGACGGGGCCGTTCGTCGCAGGGCAGTCTGTACGGATGAACGCACCCGACCCGCTCGGTCTCGCCGCCGTCCCGCTGCGCACCGCCCGGCTGGACCTGGAGCCGCTACGGCTCGACCACGCGCCCGAGATGGCGGTGGCCCTGGCCGATCCGGCGCTGCACTCCTTCATCGGCGGGGTCCCGCTCACCGAGCCCGGACTGCTGGCCCGTTACGCCCGGTTGGTCGCGGGGCCGGCCGAGGCCGGATCGGCCGCCTGGTGCAACTGGGTGCTGCGGTTGCGCGGCGACGGCCCGGACGGGGGCAGTGCGGTCGGCACCGCGCAGGCCACGGTGGTGCGCGACGGCGCCGAGATCGCGTGGGTGGTCGGTACGCCCTGGCAGGGCCGGGGGCTGGCCCGCGAGGCGGCGGTGGCCCTCGCCGACTGGCTGCGCGGGCAGGGCGTACCGTCGCTCGTCGCGCACGTCCATCCCGAGCACCACGCCTCGGCGGCGGTGGCCGCGGCGGCCGGGCTGACGCCGACGGACGTCTTCCAGGACGGGGAGCGGCGCTGGGCGTCGTCCCGCTGACCGGCGCGCATCCGCCCTGGCCCGCGGGATAAGGCGTGGCGGAAGCGGACGGGCGCCCTCGACAATGCCGGGCATGCCGATCCGACACGCCCTCCCGTCCGACGCCGCCGCGATCGCGGCCGTCCATGTCCGTTCCTGGCAGGCGGCCTACCGCGACCTGCTGCCCGCGCCGTATCTCGACGCGCTCGATCCGGCCGAGCGGGCGGTCGCGTGGCGCGAGCGGCTGACGGATCCCGCCGGGCCGGTGGTGCTGGTGGCCGAAGGAGCGGCTGAGGCGGGGGCCGTGGACGCGTTCGTCGCCTTCCGTGCGTGGCGCGGCGAGGAGGCCGCGGAACCGTCGGCGACGGCGGAACTGTCGGCGCTGTACGCCGCTCCGGAGGCGTGGGGCCGCAGGGTCGGGCGGGCGCTGCTCGCGGCGGCGGTGGCGGCGATGCGCGCGACCGGCTTCCGGGAGGCCGGGCTGTGGGTGTTCGAGGACAACGCCCGGGCGCGGGCGTTCTACCAGGCGGCCGGCTGGAGCCCGGACGGAGAGGCCGTCGTCGAGGAGACCGGGGGCCGTGAACTGCGCGAACTGCGCTACCGGTTGTCCATATCCTGAGAAGGGGGTCTCGCCATGCGAATACGGGGCGTAGCGTGGCCGCACCGCACGCCCCACACGCACCGCTCCGCACCCGATCCCCGTGAGGAAGCCCGGCCATGACCGACCGCAGCGCCACCCGCCCGGAACCGTCCACGCCCCGCGAGACGGCCGTCTACACCCACGGCCATCACGAGTCCGTGCTGCGGTCGCACCGCTGGCGCACGGCGGAGAACTCCGCCGCCTATCTGCTGCCGGAGCTGAAGCCGGGCCTGACGGTCCTGGACGTGGGCTGCGGACCGGGCACGATCTCCGCCGATCTGGCCGCGCGGGTCGCGCCGGGCGGCCGGGTCGTCGCGGTGGACTCGGCGCCGGACGTCGTCGACGCCGCTCGGGCCGTCGCGGCCGAACGAGGCCTGGACAACGTCGAGTTCGCGGTGGCCGACGTCCACGCCCTCGACTTCGCCGACGACTCCTTCGACGTCGTCCACGCCCACCAGGTCCTCCAGCACGTCGGCGACCCGGTACAGGCACTGCGCGAGCTGCGGCGGGTGTGCCGGCCGGGCGGCGTGGTGGCCGTGCGGGACAGCGACTACGACGCGTTCACCTGGTTCCCGTCCGCGCCGGGCCTGGATCGCTGGCTCGAGCTGTACCGGCGGGTCGCCCGGTCCAACGGCGGCGAACCCGACGCCGGTCGCCGCCTGGTGTCCTGGGCCCGCGCGGCCGGGTTCACCGACGTCACGGCCTCGGCCGGGACCTGGTGCTTCGCCGCGCCGGAGGAGCGCGCCTGGTGGAGCGGGATGTGGGCGGACCGCACCACCGCGTCCGGATACGCCCGCCGGGCGGTCGAGGGCGGTCACGCGACCCTGGAGGAGCTGACGGCGATCGCGGACGCGTGGCGCTCCTGGGGTGTGCAGGACGACGGCTGGTTCGTCGTCCTGCACGGTGAAATCCTGTGCCGGGTCTGACCGTTCAAGGGACCCGCCGGATCACTCGGGCGGGCGCATCCTGAACTCGTAGGCGTCCGGCAGGGGTTCGTCGGTGATACGAGCCCAGGTCTCGCCCAGCTCCTCGGCGCCCTCCCGCAGGTCGGCGACCTCGAAGCCCGCGTCGAAGACGGCGCGGGCCTCGTCCTTCCGGCCTTCCGCGAGGAGCAGCCGGGCCGCCAGATACCGGAAGGCGCCGCGGGCGCGGACCTCCTCGGGGAGGCGGTCCAGGATCCGGCGGGCCCGGTCGGCGCGATGGGCGGCGAGCAGGGCGGGCACCGCCTCGCGGGCGAGCGCGGCGGCGACGAGCGGATCGCCGGTGCGCCGCTGCGCGTCGTACGCCTCCGCGAACCGCTCGGCGGCCCGCATCGGGTGTCCGCTCTCCCGGTCGGCGACGGCCAGGCAGAAGAGCAGGGGCCAGCGCTCGGTCGCGTTCTTCAGGCCGCGTTCCCAACTCCGTACCGCCTGGGCCAGATCGCCCGCCGCCCACTGGGCGATGCCGAGGTGGTACTCGGTGGACGGTCCGGCCGGGGCGGCGGACTCCAGCAGATCGCGCCAGGCGTCGTTCACCGGCGTGGTCCAGCGCGCGGCCTCGGACTCCGGGGCGTCCGGCAGCCCGCCCGTACGCAACAGCTCGGCCCACGGCCGCTGTTCCTCGCCCAGCAGCTCTGGTGGGAACGGCGTCCCCGGCAACACATGGGCGTCGCGCAGCACTTCGAGCGCGCCCCAGCCCGATCCGGTCGCGAGGAGCGGCCCGGGCTCGGTGTCCGCGGCGTGGGCCCGCCACCGCGCGTACGCGGTGTCGACCTCGGCCCGCGGCAGGATCCGCTCCAGTTCGTCCTCGACGCTCGCGCCCGCCGCCCCCCAGTCGGCGCCGTGCACCGCCGCCGGGTCGGCGCCGAGCGGCCCGTACACCTCCAGCCAGGAAACCTCCTCGCCCGCTTCGAGGGGCGGGTGTTCCAGCTGGGTGCGGGCGAGACCGGCCTGGATCTCGGCGTATCCGGGGGTGCCGGGCGCGGTCAGCCACTCCTGCCAGCGACGGCTTCCGCGCGCCGTGCCCCAGAGGAACAGTTTGCGGCCGAGCAGGGTGTCCGTGGAGGTCTGCACGAGCCCGGTGCCGTCCTCGCCGAGCGCGGCGGTCCAGCGGCGCCGTCCGTCGGCGAGCGCGTAGAAGTAGTCGGCGGCGTGGGCGGATCGGAGCGGGTACGTGTGGTCGGCGCCGTCCGCGGAGCGGGGTACCGGGACCCGGCGCAGGGTGCGCTCGTAGCCGAAGTGCCAGGCGCTGTCGGCGGGTGCGAGGACCCGGCGGTCCTCGGGGACGGCGGTGTTGGACCACCAGTAGCAGGGCACGGCGCGCGCGTGGGGGTTGCGGATCCGGACGGCGACGCGCAGGTGTTCGGCGCCGTCGGGCAGCCAGAGGTCGACCTGGAAGGGCAGGTCACGCAGCCTTTCCCATTCCCACAGGCGGAGCATCGGGCCGCCGTCGGGCGCGGGGACGACCGCCGCGTGCAGCGGGGCGCAGGAGAGGGGGCCGTGGCCGTGGGCGCCGATGTTCCACTCGATGCCGCCGGAGAACCAGGCGCCGTTGAGGGCGAAGGCGGCGGGCTGGAGCACCGGGTTGCGGTAGACGAGGTCGCGGCCGGTCGGCTTGTGGAGGAGGGAGTGGACGCGGCCGCCGAGTCCGGGCAGGACGGTGACCCGTAGATGGTCGTTCTCGATCACGATCGTGTCGAGGTCGGTCGGGGTGCGATCGCGTCCGTAACCGTCACGGACGCGGGTGGGCAGCAGGGTGCGCAGGGGGGCGTGCCCGAGCTGGCGCGCCATGTCGCGGGGCAACCCGGCCCGGTCGCGTGCGTCGACCGCGGGAGTGGGGGTGCCACCGAGAAGACGAAGGGCGGGCAGCGGATTGTCCGGGCCCAACGGCGCCGCGGGCACGGTGAGTACGGCACGTCGTACGGTCGTCATGTCGACCATGGAACACGGCGGAACCACCACTGGCCAGGGGGTGGACAACCGCCCGGGGGTGCTTGACCGAGAAATTCCGTTGCGGTGGGCGGAGCCCGTCCTACGCTTGGTTCTCCATCGAGAAAGGCACGGGCACATGAGCGAGCAGCACACCTACCGGGTGATCGTCCGGGGGACGTTCGACGGGCTGTCGGAGGAGAGCCGCGAGCGGTTGCTGGCCGAGGCCGACGCGCACGGCATGTCGGCGATGGAGTTCACCGAGGAGGGCTCGCTCGCCTACGACCGCACGCTGAAGCACTTCTCGTACCGCATGGTCGTCGTCTCCGACGCGGCCGAGGGGGACGAGATGGCGGGCGCGATCGCGGAGGACCGGGTGGAGACGGCCCTGGGAAAGCTCGGGCACGGCTTCAAGGGGCTGCGGTCCACGGTCACCGACATGGACACGATGAAGATCAACTACAAGCGGCGCTGAACCGCCGCTGAAGCGGGGGCGCCGGACCGGACGGGCCGGCGCCCCGCCGTCACGCGTCGGCCCGGACGCCGGCGCGGGCCGGACCGGGGTCGCCGGCCGTGACCGCCCAGCGCTCGTGGTCGCGCCACGCCCCGTCGATGAAGAGCATCGCGGGCGAGAAGCCTTCGAGCCGGAAGCCGGCCCGCCGGACCAGGGCGCGCGAGGCGGCGTTGCCGGGCTGGATGTTCGCTTCGAGGCGGTGCAGTCCGAGCGGCCCGAAGGCATGCGAGAGGACGAGCCCGAAGCCTTCGGAGAGCAGTCCGCGCCCGACGGCGTGCGCGAACGCGCCGTAGCCGAGGGCACCGGACAGGAAGGAGCCGCGGACGATGTTGTTGATGTTGACGAATCCGGCGATCGCGCCGTCGGTCCGGTCGCAGACGAGGAACCCGGCCCGGACCGGGTTGCCGATCAGCTGCCCGGCGTAGACCTCGTACGCCTCGGCCGTGAGCGGCGGGAACAGCCAGGGCGTGTGCAGCTCCCGGCTCTCCCGGGCCCGTGCGGTGAACTCCTCGGCGTCGCCCGCCGTGAACGGGCGCAGGGCGACGCGGGGCCCGACGGCCAGGTAGCGGCCGGACTGGTTCTCTCGATCATCGGGCATGGACCCAGGCTATGCGGGCGCGGACCGGGGCTCAACGACGTTACGGGGCCGGGCGGTCGGCGCCCCTCGCGACCGGCCGCCGGAGGCGCGTACCGCTCAACGGCGGGCCGCCGCGACGCGGGCCGGGCAGGGTTCGCCCTTCTTGAGCACGCCCACCACCAGCCGGCCGCCGGGGTGCCGGGCCGTGCCCGGCGGCGGGTACTGGGTGCAGACCCGCCAGTTGAGCGGCCAGAGGACACGGCGGTCGGCGCCGGCGGCGTCGTGGACGTCGAGGCGGGTCCGGGCGTCGAGGGCGGTGAAGACCCGCCACAGCCCCCGGCCGCGGAGGTCCGGCATCGGCAGCCGACCGATGTCGTCGACGGCGCCGTCCGCGCCGTCCGTCGCGCCCTCGGGACGCGCCGAGCCCACGGCCACGGCCGCGAGCACGAGGGCGGCCCCCGCCCACACGAGGGCCGCCCGTCTCACCGGCGTCTCCTGGCGGCCAGGTAATAGCCGCAGACGGCGCCGAGCAGGGCGGTGGCGAGCAGCGCGAGGTAGAGCGGCATCGTCACCTCGGGGATCAGCACCCTGATCCGCACCTCACGGGTGTTCTCGAAGATGAAGACGAGCGTCACGGCCGCGACGACCAGAATCGCGATCCGGCCGGGGGTGAAAAACCCGCCGGCCCGGGACGCGCTCGCGCTCGACCTGTCCCTCGTCGTCCTCTTGGCGCTCATGGCCGCCCTCTCTCCGTCCCGCCGTGCGTTCCCCCAGGATCGGCCGATTCGCGCCCCACAGCCCTGGCGAGCTGCACCGAAGGAGTGACTTGTCAGACAGGGCGAGACGACTACGGTGGTCGACGTGTCAGCAGGCAGGACACCCAGACAGACACCCGGACGGACACCAGGAGGTTACGTGGCAGCCGGCGGACAGGGGCGGCGACCCGTCGTCGCGCTCTACGAGCGGATCGCGGACGCCCTGCGCGACGGCACCTACCCCCCGGGCTCCACGCTCCCTTCCGAGCCGAGACTCGCGGGCGCGTTCGGCGTCAGCCGTCCCGCCCTGCGCGAGGCACTGCTCCTGCTCCAGGAGGACGGGCTGCTCACGGTCCGGCGCGGGGTCGGCCGGACGGTCAACGCCCACCCGCCCCGGCGCGGTTTCGAGCGGCTGCGCCCGCTGGAGGACCTGCTCGGCACGACCGCCCCGCTGCGCGTGCGGGACGTCCTGCGCACGGTCGAGGAACCCACCGACTTCACCACGCAGCAGCTGCTCGCACCGGCCGGCGCCGAGCTGCGGTTCTGGGAATCCGTGCTGGTCGGCGGGGCCGGCCCGGCCGTCCTCAGCCAGGAGTGGGCAGCGGCCGAGAAGGTCCTGGAACGGGTCCACCCCGCCTTCGCCGCGGCCCTGCGTGCACCGGCGCCGCCGCCCGCCGGGCGGGAGGAACGGCCGGGTCACACCTCGATGCTGGCCGTGCTCACCGCCGCCTCGCGGGGCGTGCCGCTGGCCGCGCACAGCTCCGTCACGGCGACCCTGCTCGGCCGCCGCCGGGGCGAGCAGCTGGGCCGCCCCGCGGACACCCCGGCGGTCCTGGTGACCCAGGTGGTACGGGTCGACGGCACCCCGGTCCTGGCGGCCAAGCACATGCTGCCGACGGGTGCGCCCGCGCTGCCCGTGGTCCAGTCCGGCTGAGCCCCGGGCCGTACCCCCGCGCCCGTCGCCAGCGCCCGGGCCCGCGCGCCTCCCCGGGTGGCGTACACTTCCGCGCCATGCACTTGTCTGACAACCTCACCGCCACGGGTGTCTCCTCCCCGACCGGCCCCGTCGTCACCGACTGGATCCGGCAGGCCCCGAAGGCCGTCCTGCACGACCACCTCG
This sequence comes from Streptomyces laurentii, assembly GCF_040635425.1. NCBI lineage: Bacteria > Bacillati > Actinomycetota > Actinomycetes > Kitasatosporales > Streptomycetaceae > Streptomyces > Streptomyces laurentii. Next base: position 112,137 of record NZ_JBEYHT010000013.1, read on the forward strand.
ACGGCAGCCTGCGCGCCGCCACCATCGTCGAGCTGGCGCGGGACCACGGCTACACCGGGCTGCCCACCGAGGACCCGGCCGAGCTGGCGGAATGGTTCCGGGAAGCCGCGAACTCGGGGTCGCTGGAGCGGTACCTGGAGACCTTCGCGCACACCTGCGCCGTCATGCAGACCCGCGCGGCCCTGGAGCGGGTGGCGGAGGAGTGCGTCCTGGACATGGCCGCCGACGGGATCGTCTACGCCGAGATCCGGTACGCCCCCGAGCAGCACCTGGAGGGCGGGCTGACCCTCGACGAGGTCGTCGAGGCCGTGAACGCGGGCTTCCGGGCCGGCGAGCGCCAGGCCGGCGGCCGGATCACGGTCCGCACCCTGCTCACCGGCATGCGGCACACCGACCGGTCGCTGGAGATCGCCCGGTTGACCGTGGCGCACCGCGACAACGGCGTGGTCGGCTTCGACATCGCCGGCGGCGAGATCGGCAACCCGCCGGCCCGCCACCTGCCCGCCTTCCAGTACTTGAAGCAGGAGAACTGCCACTTCACCATCCACGCGGGCGAGGCCGTCGGCGCCGAGTCGATCCACGAGGCCGTGCAGGTCTGCGGCACCGAGCGGATCGGGCACGGCGTGCGGATCACGGACGACATCGCCGAGGACGGCACGCTGGGGCGGCTCGCCTCGTACGTCCGCGACAACCGCATCCCGCTGGAGATCTGCCCGACCTCCAACCTCCAGACCGGTGCGGCCAAGGACTACGCCTCGCACCCGGTCGACGAGCTGCGCCGCCTCGGCTTCCGGGTCACCCTGAACACCGACGGCCGGCTGGTCTCCGGTACCACCATGGGCGAGGAGTTCCAGCACCTGGTGGACACCTTCGGGTACGGCCCGGAGGTCTTCGAGGAGTTCACGGTCGCCGCCGTGGAGGCCGCGTTCCTGCCGCTGCCGGAGCGCCGGCGGATCATCGAGGAGCTGATCCGGCCGGGGTACGCGGCCCTCGCCGCGAGCTGACGGCGCGAGGCGAGCCGAGGCCCGCGCGGAGGATCTCCCGCGCGGGCCTCGCGTACACCTGGGTCCTTCCGTGCTCAGCCCACCCGCCCGTTCACCAGCGGCAGGTCCAGCGTCCCGGTGTCCTCGGGGGCGCTGGTGACCGTCACCGGCTTGCTGCCCCGGTTGCCGAAGTACGCGGTGTCGCTGGCCGCGACGACGAACTCCAGCCGGTGGCCGGTCTCGTAGCGGTGGGCGATCGCGGGCAGTTCGACGGTGAAGGCCCGGTTCACGTCCGGCACCCGGACCGGCGCGACCAGCCGGTTGACCAGCGTCTTGGTGCCGTCGGGGGCGACGTCGTAGAGCTTGGCGAAGAGCACCAGCTTGTCGGCGGCGTCACCGGAGTCCTGCACGCGCGCCGCGCTCGGCGAGGCGACCTTGAGGGTGGCCCGCGGCGAGCCGACGAGGTCGGCGGGGGCGGTGAGCGGGGCGCTGCGCCAGCCGAGGTAGGTGCCTGCCAGGTCGTACGGCTGCGGATCGGGCACCCCCAGGGTGCCGGCCAGCGAGAACTCCGAATGACTGGTGGGCACCGGCAGGTTGGCGTACATCCGCGAGCCCCGGGCCACCTTGGCGCGGTCGTCGACCAGCGCGCCGTCGCCGGACAGGTAGAGCCGGCTGCCGGCCGCGGGCACCTCGGCGGCGGTGCCGTAGCCGCTCTGCCAGTCGCGGTAGTACGCGAAGGCGGGCCCGGTGTCGGCGGCCTGGTCGCGGCGCAGATACCGGTCGAACCAGGCGAGGACGCGCTGTCCGACGTAACTCGTCTCCAGGTTCCCCTGGCCGAGGTCGAGTTCGCCGGGCTTCTGTCCGCCGCTGTGGCCGGCGGACTGCCAGATCATCTTCGTGTCGACGCCCTGTCCGCGCAGCCGGTCGTAGCTGCGCTGGGCCTCGTTGAGGTTGAAGAGGCTGTCGGTCTGGCCCTGGACGAGGAGGGTGGGCGCCTTGACCTTGTCGAGGTACGAGACCGGGGAGACGCTGCGGGCGTAGGCGAGCATCTTGTCGGCGCCGGCCTGCGGGTAGGTGCCGGAGTTGAGCAGCCGGACGGTGTCGCAGGCGTCGGTGACGAAGTGCAGGCAGTTCAGGGAGTTGATCCGGCTGGGGTCGAGGGAGGGTTCGAGCAGCGGCTGGCCCTCGCCGATCAGGTAGAAGCCGTTGGCCCACTGCCATTTGAAGACGCCGGGGGTGGCCCGGTCGGCGTTGTTCGGGGCGAGGGAGTAGGCGAGGTCGTTCCAGGTGATGAAGGGGACGAGGGCGTCGAGGCGGGGATCGGCCGCGGCGGTGGCCATCTGGATGGCGCCGCCGTACGAGCCGCCGATCATGCCGACGCGGGGGTCGCCGGGCGCGTCCTGGGCGACGAAGTCGGCGCGGGTGCCGTCGTCGGCGGCCCGGCGGCCGGCCAGGAAGTCGACGAGCCCGGCGGCGGCCACGCCGTCGGTCCGCGGGTCGTCGAGGGATATCAGGCAGCCGCTCTTGCCGAAGCCGAGGCCGGAGTAGACGAGGCCGACGTAGCCGCGGGCGGCGAAGGCCTTGCCGATGCCCTCGGTACTGGCCTTGCTGCCGCCGAAGCCGTTGGTGGCGAGGACGGCGGGCGCGGGATGAGCGGCGTCGACGCCGTCGGGGCGGTAGAGGTCGGCGTCGACGACGCAACCGCGGCCGCCCGCCTGGACGGTGAAGTGCAGCGGGGTGACGGTGTACGTGCCGGCCGCGAGGCTTCCCGGTGCGGGCTGCGCGCCCTGGGCGGGTACGGCGAGGGCGAGCGGCGCGGCCAGCGCCGCCCCGGCCGTGAGCGCGAACAGCTTGCGTGATCTGGGCAGGGCACGGGACACGAGGACCTCCACACCGACGACGCGCGAGACGACCTACCAAGCGGTAGGTGCGGGCCGGGCCCATCGTGGGACACGTGTCAGGAGCGCGTCAACGCGCGTGCGCGGGGTTGTCCACGGAGGTTCGGTGAAGACGCGGACGGACGCTCCCCGGCCGGCACCCGGCCGGGGAGCGTCCGTCCGCGGGTGTCAGATCAGCGCCGGTACGTCGAGGGTGAGCGTGCCCGCGTCCGCGTCCAGCACCCCGGGTATGCCGAACGGGATGGTCGGCGCGTCGTCCTGGTGGCCGAATCCCATGCGTTCCAGGACCGGCACACCGAGCCCGCCCAGCCGGTCGGCGAGGAGCGCGCGCACCTCCTCGTACGGACCGCATTCCTCCCACGAGCCGAGGCCGATCCCGGCGACGCCGTCCAGCCGGCCGGAGCGCAGGAGTTGGGTGAGGATCCGGTCGAGCCGGTACGGCTCCTCCCCCACCTCCTCCAGGAGCAGCAGCCCGCCCCGGGCGGAGGGCCGGGCGTGCGGGGTGCCGAGGTCGGCGGCGAGCAGGCTGGCGCAGCCGCCGAGGGTGACGCCGCGCGCCCGGCCGGGCACCAGGGCGCCCGCGGTCTCCAGGCCGAGGGAACGGACCGACTCGGGCTCGAACAGGGTGGCGCGCAGCGACTCCTGGGTGCGGGTGTTCGTGACGAAGGCCCCGGCCGCCGGCATCGGACCGTGCAGGGTGGCCAGGCCCATCCGGACCGCGAACGCCTCGTGCAGGGTGGTGATGTCGCTGTAGCCGACCAGGACCTTGGGGCCGGCGGCGCGGATCGCGGTCCAGTCGAGCAGGTCCACCATGCGCTGGGCACCGTACCCGCCGCGGGCGCACAGCACCGCGGCGATCCCTGGGTCGCACCACGCCTCGGTGAGGTCGCGGGCCCGGGCCTCGTCCGTGCCGGCGAGGTAGTCGAGGACCGGGTGGGTGTCCTTGACGTGCGGGGCCACGACGGGGTCGAGGTCCCAGCCGCGCAGGATGTCGAGCCCGGCCTGGAGCCGGTCCTCGGGGATCGGTCCGCTGGGGGCGACGATCGCGACCCGGTCGCCGGCGCGCAGCCGGCGGGGCCGTACCAGTGACTCGACGGTCATTTCCTCAGCTCCAGCCGGGGGACGTCGGGCCGGTCGAGTCCGAAGACCTGGGCGTACAGGGAGAGTTCGGCCTCCAGCGCGCGGATCAGGGTGTCGGCCCTGCGGAAGCCGTGCGATTCGCCCTCGAAGGCGAGGGAGGCGTGCGGCACGCCGCGGCCGGCGGTCCGGGCGAGGAATCGCTCGGCCTGCGCGGGCGGGCAGATCACGTCGTCCAGGCCCTGGAGCAGCACGAACGGCGCGGTGATCCGGTCGACGTGCTCCAGCGGGGAGCGCTCGCGGTAGCGCTCGGGGACCTCGGCGATTGGGCCCATGAGCGAGTCCATGTAGCGGGATTCGAAATCGTGGGTCTCGCCGGTGGCCCAGGCGGCCGGGTCGAGGATGGGATAGAGGATGGTGCCGCAGGCGTAGACGTCGCTGTGGACGAGGGACGCGGCGGTGGTCCAGCCGCCGGCGCTGCCGCCGCGGACGGCGAGCCGGGCCGGGTCGGCGGTGCCCTCGGCGGCGAGGGCGGTGGCCACGGCGGCGCAGTCCTCGACATCGACCACGCCCCACTGCTCGCGCAGCCGCTCGCGGTACGCCCGGCCGTGCCCGGTGGAGCCGCCGTAGTTGACCTCGGCGACGCCGATGCCGCGGGAGGTGAAGTAGGCGATCTCCAGGTCGAGGACGAGCGGGGCCTGCCCGGTCGGACCGCCGTGCGCCCAGATCACGTACGGCGGCCGCTCGTCGTCGGGGCCGGTGAACTCGGGGTTCCGGGGCGCGTACACCTGGGCGTGGATCTCCCGGCCGCCGGGGCCGGAGAAGGTCCGCGCCTCGGGCTCGGGGTAGTACGCGGGGTCGACCGCGTCCTTGTGCGGGGCGCCGATCACCCGGGCGAAGCCGGTGCAGGTGTCCAGTTCGACGACCTCGTGGCCGCTGTGCGGTCCGGCGGCGACGCCGACGACGCGGGTGCCGTGCGCGGCGAGGGTCGCGGCCCACTCGGTCCAGGGGCCGACGGCGTCGGCGAGGTCGCCGCTCTCGGGGTCGAGAATGCCGAGGGTGGCGGCGCCGCGGCCGTGGACGACGGCGACCAGTCCGCTGTCGAGCGGCTGGAACCAGCTGAGGCCGATCTTCCACAGGGCGCCGGCGAACTCCTCCTCGCGGGGGCAGAGCGCGACGGGCTCGCCGCCGTCCCGCGCGGTGCGGTAGAGGTTCCACCAGCCGGTGCGGTCGCTGACGTGCAGCAGGTGGCCGTCGGCGGTCCAGCCGATCTGAGGCACGGACTCCTCGGGTCCGCCGGCGACGGTCCGGGCCTCGGTGAAGGCGCCGTCGTCGGTGACGCCGGCGAGCCGGACCTCGGTGCCGTCCCAGGGCATCCGGGGGTGGTCCCAGCCGATCCAGGCGACCTGCCGGCCGTCGGGCGAGACCCGGGGGCCGGTGACGAAGCGGTGCCGCCCGTCGGACAGTTCACGGACGCGCGTCCGGTCCTCGGCGGCGGAGCCGTCCAGGGGCACGGCGGCGATGACCCGGCGCACGTCGGTGGGCGCGGGGCCGGTGAACTCCTCCAGGACGCACCAGACCTCGTCCCGTTCGGGCCGGAGCACCGGGTCGACCCAGCGCAGTCCGTCGCCGACCGGGGAGAGCGGGGTCAGCGGGCGGGGCGGGGCGCCGTCCGGGGCGTCCGGCTCGTACGCGTACAGCCGCTGGTCGGGGTGGTGGCAGAAGACGACGAGCGGCGAACCGTCCGCCCGCACCGTGCCGGCCCAGGGCTGTCCGCCGTACTCGACGACCCGGCTGCGGACGTTCCACGGGGCGGGCAGCACCGACTCCTCGACGCCGTCGGGGTGGCGGCGCACCAGGGCGCGCCGGCCGCCCTCGGCGGGACGCGGTGCGGTCCACCACACCTCGTCGCCGACGAAGCCGACGAAATCGGGCCGGCCGTCGTGCGCCGCGGCCAAGGCCGCGTCGATGGGTGACGGCCAGCTGCCGTAGGTGGCCGTGGATGCCATCAGGTTCCCCCCTGTACGGGTCATGCGAGCGATGCGGATGAGCGAGTGCGTGCGTCGGTGTGCGAGTGAACGGGCGGGGCGGGTCCGGCCGGCGCGTCAGGCGGACCGGAGGTAGCGGTCGAGGACGCGGACGCCGAAGTGGAGGGCGTCGACGGGGACGCGCTCGTCGACGCCGTGGAACAGCGCGCCGTAGTCGAGCGTCGGGGGCAGCTTCAGCGGGGTGAAGCCGTAGCCGGTGATGCCGAGCCGGGAGAACTGCTTGGCGTCGGTGCCGCCGGTCATGGAGAAGGGGATGACGTGCCCGGCCGGGTCGAAGTGCTCCACGGCGGCGCGCAGCTTGGCGAAGGTGGGCGAGTCGACCGGCGCCTGGAGCGGCACCTCGCGGTGGTGGAACTCCCACGCGACGTCGGGGCCGGTGAGCCGGTCCATCGTCTCGACGAACTCCTCCTCGGCGCCGGGCAGCATCCGCCCGTCGACATAGGCGACGGCCTGGCCCGGGATGACGTTGACCTTGTAGCCGGCCTCCAGCATCGTCGGATTGGCGCTGTTGCGGACGGTGGCCTCGACGAGCGCGGCGGCCGGGCCCAGCTTGTCCAGGAGCAGGTCGGTGTCGAAGTCGGGGGCGTCGACATCGGTGTCGATGCCGTACAGCGCGGCCAGCCCGGCGAGCGCGGCCCGCACGGTCGGGGTGAGCCGGACGGGCCACTGGTGGGCGCCGATCCGGGTGATGGCCTCGGCGAGCCGGGTGACCGCGTTGGCGGTGTTGACCTTGGAGCCGTGTCCGGCCCGGCCGCGGGCGGTGAGCTTGAGCCAGGCGGTGCCGCGCTCCCCGGCGGCGATCGGGTAGATCGTCAGGCCCGGTTCCGGGTGGAAGCTGTAGGCGCCGGACTCGCTGATGCCCTCCGTGCAGCCCTCGAAGAGGTCGCGGTGCCGGTCGGCGAGGAAGTCGGAGCCGTCCTCGGCGCTCGCCTCCTCGTCGGCGGTGTACGCGAGGACGATGTCGCGGCGCGGCCGGAACCCCTCACGGGCCCAGGACCGGACGACGGACAGCACCATCGCGTCCATGTTCTTCATGTCGACGGCGCCCCGCCCCCACACGACACCGTCGCGCACCTCGCCGGAGAACGGGTGCACGGTCCAGTCGGCGGCCTCGGCGGGCACGACGTCCAGGTGACCGTGGACGAGCAGCGCGTCGGCCGTCGGGTCGGTGCCGGGAATGCGGGCGACGACGTTGGTACGGCCGGGGGTGCGCTCCAGGAGCGTGGGCTCCAGGCCCGCGCCCGCGAGCCGCTCCGCCACGTACTCGGCGGCGGGGCGCTCGCGGCAGTCGCCGCCGCCCCGGTTGGTGGTGTCGATCCGGATCAGCTCGGAGGTGAAGGTGACCACCTCGTCGAGTGCCGTCGTGTCCGGGCCGCGCTGTTCCTCAGCCATACTGCTCCTCCACAGCGGCGGACACGATCGTGGTGACCGCCTTGAACGTGCGAATCGCCTCGTACATCGTCTCGCTGGTGTAGGCGACGCGCCGCTCGCCGCTCCGCTCCGTGCCGGGCACCACGGTGGCAGCGCCGGCCAGGTGCTCCGCGTCGAACTCCAGCTCCATCGTGAAAGGCCCGGCCTGCACCGGTTCGTGGCGCACGGCGAGGGAGACCGCCTTCTCGGCCGCCGCACGGATGTCGGCGGCGGTACGGGCGGGGGTGCGGCAGACGGCCGCGTACCGCGACACATGGTCCTTGACCGCGACCTTGTGCGCCTCCGGCGCGTAGCCGAGGGCGTCCTCGCAGGTCAGGTCGTCTCCGGTGACGAGGATGACGGGGACCCCGAACTCGGCGACCACGCGCGCGTTGAGCAGGCCCTCGCTGGCCCGCACCCCGTCGAGCCAGACGCCGGTGATCGAGTTGGCGAGGTAGGTGTGCGCCAGGACGCCCTCGGCGCCCGCCCCGGTGTGGTAGCCGACGAAGGCGATGCCGTCGACGTCACCGTGCTGGACGCCCTCGACCATGGACAGCGACTTGTGGCGCCCGGTCAGCATTTCGGCGCGCTCGTCGAGCTGTTCGAGCAGCAGGTTGCGCATGGTCCAGTGCGCCTCGTTGATCAGCACCTCGTCGGCGCCGCCGTCGAGGAAGCCCCGCGCCGCCGCGTCGACGTCCGAGGTGAACAGGGAGCGACATCGCTCCCACTGCGGTGTCCCCGGCAGCACGTCGGCGGGCCAGGTCACACCGGTGGCGCCTTCCATGTCGGCGCTGATCAGGATCTTCATGCCAGGCACCGTACGCGCCGACCCACGGCCCCCACCACCCCTGTGGAAAAGTGTCGAAGGCCCGGCCCCTCGGGGACCGTTGCCGGTGGTGCGCCAACCGCCGGACGTCCGGCCACCCGGGGAATCGGGCGAATCATTTCATCCCGCACGTATACGCTGACAGGTGCGGATTCCGCCCCGAATCCGTGCCCCGACTCCAGGAGACCCTTCGGTGACCACGTCCCCCTCCCTGTCCGAGATCCCCGTCGAGCCCGCGGCCGAGCAGGTCACGGCGCCGGTCCCCGCCCCCGCGGCCGAGCCGGGGGCGGACCTTTCGCTCGCTCCCCTGCTCGACACCGGTGAGTGGGTCGAGCCCGTCGCGCAGGACGTCGCCGAGGCCGTGGTCCGCGACGCCCGGGACTTCGGCGTGTACGCGCGCACGGGCGGCTGGACGTTCGCGCTGAAGGTGGCGCGCAGCGTACGGCCCGGCGGACAGCCGGCCGAGGGTTCCGACAAGGTGTCGGCGAAGGCGTTCGCCGAGCTGGCGGGCTGCTCCGCCGAGCGCGTCATGCGCTACTACAAGGCGTGGGACATGGCCGCCGACGACGGCCTGGTGCCGCAGTTCGAGGCGCTGGTCCCGGGTGAGGACGTCGAGCTACCCGAGGCCGACGTCTGGCTGTCGTACTACTCCTCGCGCTCCAGCGCCACGTCCGTGCGGGGTCACGCGATCACGGCTGCGGCGGAGGCGGAGGGCATCAAGGCGACGAAGGCGCTGGAGGTGGCCGAGAACCCGACCGCGCTGCGCGCCGCGATCCTCGCCGACCCGGGCACGGCCGAGGCGGCCCGGGGCGCGCTCCTCGACCGGATGAAGGAGGACGCGGCGCTCCAGACCGAGATGGCCCGGGCCATCGCCCGGACCGGCGAGCTGAAGAAGGCGGTGGCGCAGGAGGCGAAGGCGGCCGACCGGATCGAGTACGTGCGCCAGATCGCCGAGGGCGGACAGGTCCGGACGCCGGCCGGGCAGAAGCTCGACGCGTCGCCGGAGCTGCGCGCCGAGGCCGAGCGCCACCTGTCGCTGATCGACGAGCTGGACGACTCGGAAGAGGCCGGCGAGTGGGCCGGCGAGGCATATGACACGGTGAAGTCGCTGGTCGTGAAGGCCGTGGAGGAGGACCCGGCGCTGCGGGTCCAGGAGCGCCGGGCGAAGTTCTACAACAGCCTCCAGAAGGCCACGAAGGTCTTCGAGGAGCTGACCCTGGACGAGGTCCTGGAGGAGGACGTCCTCGAGGCCGACATGGTCCAGCGCCTGGAGGCCCTCCAGGAGGCGATCGGCGCCTGCATCAGCGCGCTGCGCAAGGCGACCGACGCCTCCTGATCGTGCTGATCCTGCGATGACCTAGTCCTGGTGGCCGAGCAGCAGGTCGCGCTCGGTGCGGCCGCCGCCGGCCACCTGGAGGACGGTCGCGACCGGCGGGTAGCCCGCGGCGATGACCGTGTACTCGCCCGAGGACAGGTCGATGAAGCGGAAGCTTCCGTCGGCGCCGGTGATGAAGGTGTCGACGACGTTGCCGGCCGCGTCGAGCAGGGTCACGCGGGCGTCCTCGACGGGACGCCCGCCGCCCGCCCGGACCGTTCCGCGCAGCACCGCGCCGCCCGCCAGTTCGATGTCCTGGCGGGTCTCGCGCGAGGCCTGCACGCTGACCGGCAGCGCGGCGGGGCGGAAGGCGGGAGCGCTGGCGGCGAGGGTGTACTCGCCGGCGACCAGTTCGCCGATCACGTAGCCGCCCTCGCGGCCACTGCGGGTGGCGGCGACGACCTCGCCGCGTACGTCCGTGAGGGTGACGGTGGCGTCCCGGACCGGGGTGCCGTCGGCGGTGACGACGGCACCGGCGAGCCGGCCCGCGCCGCCGAGCACGACATCGAGGTCGACCGGCCGTTCGCCGACGGTGACGGAGACGGCCTGCGGCTGGTGGCCGCCGGCGGCGGCGATCAGGACGTACGCGCCGGGGCCGGGCACGCTCAGCGCGTACCGCCCGTCGTCGACGCTCGCGCCGCGGCCGATCTGGCGGCCCTGGACGTCGATGAGGGTGAGCGCGGCGCGCGGGACCCGGCTGCCGTCGTGGTGCCGGACGGTGCCGCAGACGGGCACCCCGGCGAGCGGCGCGACGGCGGCCGCCGGGACGGCCGTGACCGGGTCGTAGGTGATGTCCCGGGGCTGCGGGACGGGGGCGAGGGGGGCCTCGGTGGCGGGGGTGGGGTGGGACACCAGCGGTTTCTCCTTGAGGAAGAAGGCGAGGACGAGGCCGAGCGCGAGGACCGGCACGAGGTAGAGGAAGATCCGCGGCATCGCGTCGGCATATGCCTGGACGAAGGCGTCGCGCAGCGCGGGCGGCAGCGCGTGGACCACCTGCGGGGTGATCGAGTCGGCGGGCGGCAGCGCGTCGGCGCCGTCCCGGGGCAGCCGCTCGGCGAGGGCGTCGGCGAGCCGCGAGGCGAAGAGGGTGCCGAAGATCGCGGCACCGACACTGCCGCCGATCTGGCGGAAGTAGTTGTGGGCGCTGGTGGCGGTGCCGAGGTCGGCGGGGCGTACGGAGTTCTGCACCGCGAGGACCAGGACCGGCATGATCAGGCCGATGCCGACGCCGAGGACGGCCTGCCAGAGGCTGTACTCGATGCGCGGGGTGTCGGTGTCCATACGGGACAGCAGCCACATCCCGGCCGTCGCGACGGCGCTGCCGAGCACCGGGTAGATCTTGTAGCGGCCGGTGCGGCTGATGAGCTGGCCGGATACGACGGAGGCCACGACGATGCCGCCCATGAGCGGGAGCATCAGCAGACCGGATTCGGTCGCGGTGGCACCCTCGACCATCTGGAGGAAGGTCGGCAGGTAGCTGGCCGCGCCGAAGAGGGCGATGCCGACGACGGCGCCGACGAGGCTGGTGACGGTGAAGACGGAGTCACGGAACAGCCGCAGCGGGATGAGCGGTTCGCGCGCGAAGCGCTCGACGACCAGGAAGAGCAGCGCGGCCGCGCCGGCGCCGCAGCCGAGCCCGAGGATGACCTTGGAGCCCCACGCGTACTCGGTGCCGCCCCAGGTCGTCAGCAGCACCAGACAGGTGGAGGCGGCGGCGAGCAGCAGGGCGCCGAGGACGTCGAAGCGGGCCCGGGCGGCGGGCCGGGGCAGCTTCAGGACGACGGCGACGACGGCGAGGGTGACCAGGCCGAAGGGCACGTTGAAGTAGAAGCACCAGCGCCACGAGAGGTGGTCGGTGAAGAAACCGCCGAGCAGCGGTCCGGCGACGGAGGCGAGGCCGAAGGCCGCGCCGATGAGGCCCATGTAGCGGCCGCGCTCCCGGGCGGGCACGATGTCGGCCATGATCGCCTGGACGCCGATCATCAGCCCGCCGGCGCCCGCGCCCTGGAGGGCGCGGAAGGCGATGAGCTGGTCCATCGTGTGCGACCAGCCGGCCAGGCCGGACCCGATCACGAAGACGACGATCGCGAAGAGGAAGACGCCCTTGCGGCCGAGGAGGTCGCCGAGCTTGCCGTAGACGGGCAGGCCGACGGTGGAGGTCAGCAGGTACGCGGTGATCGCCCAGGACATCCGGTCCAGGCCCTGCAGCTCGCCGACGATCTTCGGCAGGGCGGTGGCGACGATCATCTGCTCCAGCGCGGCGAGGAGCAGCGCGAGCATGAGGCCGATGAAGACCAGCCGGACACGGCGCGGGTCGAGGGCCTCCCCCGGATGGGCCGCCGGACCCGTGTCGGGGCCCGCCGCCCCGGGGCCCTCCGTTTCAGGGGCGGCCGACGCCGGTCCGGGGTCCGCCTCCGGTTCGGGCGCCGTCGGATCCCACCGGGACTCCTGGTCCCACGGGAAGGACGGCTCCCCCTCGTGGCCCGGTCCCTCCCCGGCCGGCGGTCCGTCCGCGAGGACCGTCATGGTCCCCTCGGCGTCCTCCGCTTTCGTGCGCGCACCCACGTACCGCTCCCCTCGTCACGACCTCTGCGCCGGTCATTGTTCGCCGGGCGCGCGGGGCCGGCGTACGGCCGAGATGACGGGGAGAGCGGGGGCGTGAGGGGTGGGAGGGCGTAGAGCGACGGCGTACGCGGGGCGCTCATCAGCACGTTTATAAAGTGAAGAGCGACCCCCGCACGCCCCCGGCGCTCTGGCGGAGGCCGCGGGGAAACCACTCGAATCGGTGACAGCTCCGGGCGTTACTTCCCGGTTCTGGTTCGCCGGGGCTACTTCCCGGGCCGCCGTTCCGCTCGGGTGACCCCTACGGGTGACGACGGGGGTCCGGACGTGCTCCGGTCTACTTCTCGACCTCGGCGGCGAGCCGCGCGAGCACGGCGTCGTAGATGCGGCCGAGGCCCTTGGGGGCGAAGGTCCGCTCGAAGAAGCCGCCGATGCCGCCGGCGCCGTTCCAGACGGTGGTGACGACGGCCTTGGAGCGGCCCTCGCCCGCCGGGGTCACCGTCCAGGTGGTGACCATGGAGGAGTTGCGGTCCTTCTCGGCCAGCTGTCCGCTGGAGGGCTCGGTGACCTCAAGCAGGCAGTCGCGCACCCGCTTGCTGGTGGCCTGGAGCTTCCAGTGCACCAGGGTGCCCGCGCCGTCGCCGCCCTCGCGTACCTCGTACTCGCTGAACTGCTCCGGCAGCAGCTTCGCGCGCGTGCCGCGGTAGTCGGCGAGAGCGTCGAACACGGTGCCCGCGTCGGCGGCGATGATCCGCTCCGTCGTGGCCTCGACCTGCGCCATGGCACTTCCTCCAGGTTGTTCTCGTGGTGCTCTCAGGGGGTACGAGTCAAGCCAATCACCTGCGCGGCGGGGCCCCAAATCCTGGCCGTCCCCGGGCCCGCACGCACGGTCCCGGGCCACTCGGCCCCGTGTGAGGCAGACCGGGCACCCGCCCCGGGCCCGCGCGCTCCGACTCGGCCGCACCCACATCTTTCTGACGGCGTGTCACGTCCTCCGAACGGGTCAAGTCCGGGCGGAACCCGTCCCTCCGGGCCATGGGCGGGGCACGGACGCCGTATGAAACCACGCGCAGGCAAGCTGATCGCCGCGGGGGCCCTGGTCGCGGGGACGGTCACCGTCCTGCCCGGCCCCGCCTCCGCCGCCGAGCCCGGGCCGACCACCCGGCCCGTCACCTCGCTGACCTGGACCGACTGCGGCACCCGGGCCTATCCGAAACTCCAGTGCGCCACCCTGAAAGTGCCGCTGAACCACGACGACCCGGCGGGGCGGAAGATCTCGCTCGCCCTCACCCGGATCGCCCACACGGCCGCCACGTACCAGGGCCCGCTCCTGGTCAACCCCGGCGGGCCGGGCGGCAGCGGACGCGGACTGGCCGGATACGTGGCGGCCATGCTGCCCGCGAAGGTGATCGCGCAGTACGACGTGATCGGCTTCGACCCGCGCGGCGTCGGCAAGAGCGAACCCGCCCTGGACTGCCTTCCCGGCTACTTCGACCCGGTCCGCCCGGACTCCGTACCGCGCGGCGCCGAGGGCGAGAAGGCGAACCTGGAGCGCGCCCGGTCCTTCGCGAAGGCGTGCGGCGACAAGTACGCCGACATCCTGCCGTACATCGACACCCGCTCCACGGCCCGGGACATGGACGCCGTCCGCCGGGCACTCGGCGCGCCCCGGATCAACTACCTCGGCTATTCGTACGGCACCTACCTCGGCGCCGTGTACGCGCGCCTCTACCCCGAGCGGGTGCGCCGCATGGCGCTGGACTCGGTGGTCGACCCGCGGGGCGTCTGGTACGAGGACAACATCGCGCAGAACCACGCCTTCGACGCGCGCCACAAGGCGTTCGCGGCCTGGGTGGCGCGGCACGACGACGTCTACCGGCTCGGCGCCAACCCGGAGAACGTCGAGGCCGCCTGGTACCGGATGCGGGACGAGCTGCTCGCGAAGCCGGCCGCCGGCAAGGTCGGGGCGAGCGAGCTGGAGGACACCTTCCTGCCGGGCGGCTACTACGACGGCTACTGGCCGGCGCTCGCGGCGGCGTTCTCGGCGTACGCCGTCGACCACGACAGCGCCCCGCTGGTGAAGGCGTACGAGAAGCACGGCGCGGCGGACGCCGCCGCCGACAACGGCTACTCCGTCTACACGAGCGTGCAGTGCCGGGACGCGCAGTGGCCGAAGAAGTGGAGCGGGTGGCGCGAGGACGCCTGGAACACGTACGCCAAGGCGCCCTTCTACACCTGGAACAACACCTGGTACAACGCGCCGTGCGCCTTCTGGCCGGTCCCCTCGCTGACCCCGCCGGACGTCACCAACGACCAGCTGCCGCCGACTCTGATCCTCCAGGCGACGAACGACGCCGCCACGCCGTTCGAGGGCGCGGCCGCGCTGCACCGGATGGTCCGGCGCTCCAGCCTCGTCGTCGAGCAGGGCGGGGGCAACCACGGCGTGACCCTGGGCGGGAACGACTGCATGGACGACCATCTGATCACCTATCTCGCCACCGGCGAGGTCCCGCGCGGGGCCGAGGGCGCCGAGGCGGACGCCTTCTGCGAGCGGCTCCCGGAACCGGCCCCGGAACCGGAGCCCGTGAAGCAGGGCGCGGCAAGCGCAGACGCCGCGCCGACCGGAGCGACGGGGGCGTCGGGGTCGCCCGGTGCGACGCTGCACGGGGTGCTCGGCCACGAGCACTGACGGAGGGCCGGCGCGCGTCGCCGGAACCGTGTATCTCCATCTGGTGTCCGCCCTCGATCCGGCCCACAAGCGCGTGCAGATCAGCAACGACCGGGGGCGCGTGAACGGTTGGACCGGTCACGACCGGGTCTTCGGCATCCGCGTCGCGGTCGATGGCGTCGCCCGGCCAGGTGCCGCGGACAAGGCGGCGGCCTCCGCCCCCGCCAACCGGCCCTGAAACGTGGCGAGATCAGCCATGCGGGAGCCATCACTTTGAGGGCGACGAGGCGAACTCCGTCCGCCACGGCACCCTGCGCCCCGGACCCGGCTGAGAGGATGGCGGGGACCACGGAAGTGAACGATGAAGGGTGGTGACGGGCATGATCGTGTTCGTCCTGATCGGCGTCCTCGTACTGGCCGTCGCGGGGTGCGTGTGTGTCGTCTGGGCGTCCCGGGGCGGTCCCCGGTGGGTCCGGGGCGCCGCCGCCGTGACGCTGGCGGCGGGCGAGGGCGTACGCGACGTCCAGCGGAGGAACCGCAAGCAGAACGGGAACGCGAACTCAAGCAACGGAAACGACGACTAGGGCCTTTCTTTTGGATCAGGCTGGATCAGGGAGCGGGGTCCGGTGCGTGTGATCGCAAGGCGGAGGAGGGAGACAACGCGGTGGGGGTACCTCCCGTGCCCGAAGGGCTACGGGGGAGTTGGCGACCGACGACAACGCGGCGTGGGGGTACCTCCCGTGCCCGAAGGGCTACGGGGGAGCGCGTGCCGGGGCACGCGAGCCCAGCAAGATCCAAAAGAAAGGCCCTAGCGTCCGATCCTCCCGGCGCCGTACGCCTCACAGCTCCTTGCTCATCACCGTCTCGCGTCCTTCCGTCACCACGGTGAAGCCGTGACGCCGGTAGAGCGCCAAGGCGGCCGTGTTGGCGGGGAGTACGGCGAGGGTGAGCCGGGTCGCGCCGGACCGGCTCGCCCAGGACGCGACCTCGGCGACCAGCCGGTCCGCGACGCCCCGGCCGCGTACGCGGGGGCTCACCCACACCGAGCGGAGTCGGCGCGCGTCGGGCCCGTCACCGGGCATGCCGGCGGCCATCCCCACGATGTCGCCGTCCAGCAGGGCGACGAGGTTGTGGGCGTCCGGCAGCGCGAGCCGTTCGCGCCAGCGGCTCTCGCCGCCGTCGTCCCAGTCGGCGAGCCGGGCCGTGAAGGCGTGCGGCGCGTCGCCGAGTGCCGTCAGGCGCGCTTCCCGCCACAACGGCCAGTCGGCCGCGCCGAGCAGGCGCAGGCTCACCTCGCCGAGCCGGCCGATCGCCGCACGCGCCGCGGCGCCGAACCTCGGGTGGGGCAGGGCCGCTTGAAGGACCTCGCGGGCGGCGGGATCGCCCAGCGCCCCCAGGCCCTCCACGCAGGCGAGGCCGACGCGCCAGTGGGGGTCGCCGGGAGCGAGGCGGCGTTCCAGGACGGCGACGAGAGCGGGCACGCTCTCGGGGGCCCGCAGGTCGGCCAGCAGACGGACCGGCAACAGGGCGTACGCGACGCGCAGTTCGTTGGTGGCGAGCGCGGCGGCGGCGCGGGCTGTACGCGGGTCGCCGAGCCGGCTCAGGGCATAGGCGGCGGAGACACAGCGCTCGGGGTCACGGTGGTTGAGGAGGAGCACCAGGGCCTCGAAGGCCCGCGGATCGCCGGCGAGGCCGAGCCGGAAGGCGGCGATCTCCCGGGCCCAGAGCGGCTGTCCGGGGGCGGTGAGCGCCTGGTGGAGCTCCTCCGTCCCGACGGGTCCGGCGAGTTCCTCGAATGCCGCCGGGACCGCGCCGCCGCCCATTCCGATCTCTTCCCGCAAACGATCGATCATCGAGCAGAATTCGGGATCCGCGCTGGAATTCATATTCCGGAGCCTATCCGCGACCCAGATCACATATTCCTCGACTTCCCGGGACTGGCGCGCTCGTTACTCGCCGGTTAGTCTCAGGTGAGCGGGCCACCCCCCGCACTCCCCACGACGGCCTGGTGACGCAGCCGTTGTGGTTGTTTGTCGGTTCGGTATTTCAGGCGTGACCCCGGGACCGGGTCCGTCGCTTTTCCGCAGGGCAGCACGGCGGCGTACACCACGCTTTCGCACACCCTCACGCATCTCTCGCACGCCCGCGCGCATTTCCGCGCATCCTTGCGCGCCCGCCCCTCCGCGTTCACGCCCGCGCGCGTTCCGTCCCCGTACACGCCCTTCGTACGCACCGTCGCGTACGCACTCCGCTCGTACGTACACCCCGCGCGCGTACGCCGCTCGTACGCACTCCGCTCGTACGCACTCCGCGCATGCGCCGAACGTGCTCCGCGCGCGCCTCCGCACGCCTCAGTCGTCACTCTTCCTCCCAGGAGTCCCCTGATGGACACCCCTCTCTCCACCATCGCCGTCGTCGGCCTCGGCACCATGGGCTCGGGCATCGCCGACATCCTGGCCCGTGCCGGCCGCGAGGTCGTCGGCATCGACATCAGCGACGCCGCGGCCGCCCGGGCCGTCACCGCGCTCGAGAACTCCACCACCCGCGCCGTGGCCCGAGGCCGCGTCACCGAGGAGGAGCGGCAGAGCACGCTCGCCCGGTTCCGTACCTCCTCCGACCTCCAAGCGGCCGCCGGCGCCGACCTCGTGATCGAGGTCGTGCCCGAGTCGTACGAGACCAAGCAGGAGGTCTTCCGGGCCCTCGACGGCATCGTCCGCCCCGACGCGATCCTCGCCACCGGCACCAACGCGCTGTCCGTGACCCGGCTCGCCGCCGACTCGGCCCACCCCGAGCGGGTGCTCGGCCTGCACTTCTTCGCCCCCGTCCAGGCCATGAAGCTGGTCGAGGTCGTCTCCTCGGTGCTGACCGACCCGCGCGCCGTCGACGCCGTCACCCGGCTCGCGCAGGAGCTCGGCAAGGAGCCCGTGGCGGTCGGCGACAGGCCCGGCTTCGTCGCCGACGGGCTGCTCTTCGGCTACCTCAACCAGGCCGCCGCGATGTACGAGGCCCACTACGCCTCCCGCGAGGACATCGACGCCGCGATGAAGCTCGGCTGCGGACTGCCGATGGGCCCGCTCGCGCTGCTCGACCTGATCGGCATCGACACCGCCCGGACCGTCCTCGACGCGATGTACGCCGCCTCTCACGACCGGCTGCACGCCCCCGCCCCGATCCTGAAGCAGCTCAGCGAGGCCGGCCTGACCGGCCGCAAGGCGGGCCGCGGCTTCTACACGTACGAGGGCCCGGGCTCCGCCACCACCGTCCCCGACGCGCTCACCCCGCGGGCGGCGGAAGCCGCGGGCGCGGGCCGCGAGGTCCGCTCGGTCGGCGTCGCCGGCTCCGGCACCATGGCCTCCGGCATCGCCGAGGTCTTCGCGAAGGCCGGTTACGACGTGGTCCTCGCCGCCCGTTCACAGGAGAAGGCGGACACCGCCAAGGCCCGGATCGCGAAGTCCCTGGCCCGCTCGGTCGACAAGGGCCGCATGACGGGCGAGGCGCGCGACGAGACACTGGCCCGGATCAGCCCCGCCGGTGCCCTCGACGCCTTCGCCGACGTCGACCTGGCGGTCGAGGCGGTCGCCGAGGACCTGGAGATCAAGCAGGAGCTCTTCGCCCGCCTCGACAAGATCTGCAAGCCGGGCGCGGTGCTCGCCACCACGACCTCCTCGCTGCCCGTCATCGCCTGCGCCCGGGCCACGAGCCGCCCGCAGGACGTCATCGGCATGCACTTCTTCAACCCGGCGCCCGCGATGAAGCTGGTGGAGATCGTCCGTACGGTGCTGACCGCCGACGATGTCCACGCCACCGTCCGCGAGGTCACCACCAAGGTCCGCAAGCACCCGGTGGACTGCGGCGACCGCGCCGGCTTCATCGTCAACGCGCTGCTGTTCCCCTACCTCAACAACGCGGTCAAGATGGTCCAGGAGCACTACGCGACGCTCGACGACATCGACACCGCGATGAAGCTCGGCGGCGGCTACCCGATGGGGCCGTTCGAACTGCTCGACGTGGTCGGCCTCGACGTCTCCCTGGCCATCGAGAAGGTGCTGCACCGCGAGTTCCGCGACCCGGGCCTGGCCCCGGCCCCGCTCCTCGAGCACCTGGTGGCCGCGGGCTGCCTCGGCCGCAAGACGGGCCGCGGCTTCCGCGAATATGCCCGCCGCTGAGGCCCGGCCGGAGTCGCACGGAGGAAGGCACGAGAGGCCGTACGGACGATGGGGAGGGCTGCTCAGCCCGTCGGGCACCACCGGTGCCGGGCCGGGCACCCCTCCCCCGTCGGGACACGCCGCCGCCCGGATGCAGTACGTTCGGGGCATGCCCAAGGCCGCCAAGACACCCCGTGCCACGTCCACGCCCGACGCCCCGGAGAGCGCGGCAGGGACCCGTGCCGCCGCGCAGCGGCTCAAAATGCGCCGGGAACTGGCCGCCGCGGCCATGGAACTCTTCGCCACCAAGGGCTACGAGGCCACCACCGTCGACGAGATCGCGGCGGCGGCCGGGGTCGCCCGCCGGACCTTCTTCCGGCACTTCCGCTCCAAGGAAGAGGCGATCTTCCCCGACCACGACGACACCCTGGTGCGCGCCGAGGCGGTCCTCAACGCCGCCCCGCCGCACGAGCACCCGCTCGACACGGTGTGCCGGGGCATCAAGGAGGTCATGAAGATGTACGCGGGCGCGCCCGCCGTCTCCGTGGCCCGCTACCGCCTCACCCGCGAGGTGCCGACCCTCCGCGAACGCGAGATCGCCTCGGTGGCCCGCTACGAGCGGCTGTTCACGCGCTACCTCCTCGGCCACTTCGACGAGCGCGACCACCACGACGGCAACGACGACCCGCTGCTGGCCGAGGTCGCCGCGTCGGCGGTCGTCACCGCCCACAACCACGTCCTGCGCCGCTGGCTCCGCGCGGGCGGCCAGGGCGACGTGGAGACCCAGCTCGACCACGCCTTCGCCATCGTCCGCGACACTTTCGGCAGCGGCATAGGCGCCCGGCCGGGGACGGCGGGAGCGGGGGCGGGCGCGGGGGCCGCGCCGCGAGCGGAGGAGGCGCCGGCCCCGGGACGGGCACCGGCGGCCACCGCCTCGACGACCGGCGACGTCGTGGTCGCCGTGGCCCGCACCGACGCCCCCCTGGACGAGATCATGCAGACGATCCAGCAGGCACTTTCCCGGGGCTGAGCCTGCCGGATACACCAGGCTCCAGCTGTACGCGAGGACAGACGGCCCGCTCGCGCCCATGAGGGCGGGGGCGGGCCTGACGTGTGAGATGGGGGCACGGGGTGACATGGGCGGCCGGGCGGGGACGGGTACCGGTACGGGGCGGGGCGGGGCGGCCCGCACGGGATGAGTACCGGCATGGTGCCGGCCCGGAGGGAATGAGCACGGGCCTGTGCGGGGCCCGCATACGCCGGGGGCGTGCGCGCTGTCTGTGCCGCAGGAATCGGGGCCACCCCAGACGGAAGGGCACCGGCCTGTACGGGCCCGCATGAGTTGAGCACTCACACGGGCGTACCCGCTGTCCGCGAGCTTCTGGTTGGCCTTTTTTGTGGCTCGGTTCACCTCCGGGCGCCTGGTGCGAGTGTCGACGGTCGACCGTGCTCGCCCCCTCGTTCCTCGGGGCCTCCGCGCGCTCTCCCTTTCGACACCCGCGGCGCCCTTCGGCTCACTCGCCCAGCGCATCACCCCGCACGTCCCCGCACCGACAAGGGCCTGGCCCACCGGAGTCGGGCACCCCGCGAGCGGACCTCCACCCTTCGCCCCGCGCCGATACGTGCGGGTTCCCATGACCTGGTGACGTGCGGGGTGCCAGCTGCCGGTGCCCGTACTGCGCCTCGCGCACGACGGCCGAGTGAGCCGAAGGGGTGCGTCGGGGGAACAGTGCCGAACGCGCGCAGGCCCGCGAGGAACGAGCGGGGCGAGCACGATCGGTGCGGTGAGTCCGACTCCAGCACCCCGTGGGGGTCCCCCGCCGAAGGCAGGGGGAGAACCGAGGCACATAAGAAAGAGCCAGTTCAGGGGCATTTTCGATCGATCATCGCTCATCCGTGAACACCAGATCGCATCTGAGTGAAATTGTTGGCACGCAGTGCCTTGTCAGGTGACACGGCGTGCCATACGTTGATCTCGTCCGGGCGGCCGGCGCCCGGGAATCCCCCGTTCGCCGGCTGTCCCCACGGCCGATGTCGCCCGTGCGCCCGGACGCCTGCGTCACAGGCACCCGCGCGCCCCACCACGGCGCCGCCACAGCATCACCAGCGCCGAACCGACGGCACACCTCCACCGCAGCAACCCCGACGTAACCCTCAGCGCGTCCCCCTGGGACGCCGCACCGCCGGAGGCACCCCGTGAAGGACATCCTGGACGCGATCCAGTCGCCCGACTCCACCTCGGCCGACTTCGCCAGCCTGAAGCTCCCCGAGTCGTACCGCGCCGTGACCGTCCACAAGGACGAGCAGGAGATGTTCGCGGGGCAGGCCAGCCGCGACAAGGACCCGCGCACGTCGCTCCACCTGGACGAGGTCCCGCTCCCCGAGCTGGGCCCGGGCGAGGCCCTGGTCGCCGTGATGGCCTCCTCCGTGAACTACAACTCGGTCTGGTCCTCGATCTTCGAGCCGGTGTCGACCTTCGCGTTCCTGGAGCGTTACGGCCGCCTGTCGGAGCTGACCAAGCGCCACGACCTGCCGTACCACATCATCGGTTCCGACCTCTCGGGCGTCGTGCTGCGCACCGGCCCCGGCGTCAACGCCTGGAAGCCGGGCGACGAGGTCGTCGCGCACTGCCTGTCGGTCGAGCTGGAGTCCTCCGACGGCCACAACGACACGATGCTCGACCCCGAGCAGCGCATCTGGGGCTTCGAGACCAACTTCGGCGGCCTCGCCGAGATCGCCCTGGTCAAGTCCAACCAGCTGATGCCGAAGCCCGGCCACCTCAGCTGGGAGGAGGCGGCGGCGCCCGGCCTGGTCAACTCCACCGCGTACCGCCAGCTGGTCTCCCGCAACGGCGCCGGCATGAAGCAGGGCGACAACGTGCTGATCTGGGGTGCGAGCGGCGGCCTCGGCTCGTACGCCACGCAGTTCGCGCTGGCCGGCGGCGCCAACCCGATCTGTGTCGTCTCCTCCCCCGAGAAGGCCGACATCTGCCGCGCCATGGGCGCCGAGGCGGTCATCGACCGGAACGCCGAGGGCTACAAGTTCTGGAAGGACGAGCACACCCAGGACCCGCGCGAGTGGAAGCGCCTCGGTTCGCGGATCCGTGAGCTGACCGGCGGCGAGGACGTCGACATCGTCTTCGAGCACCCGGGCCGCGAGACCTTCGGCGCGTCCGTCTACGTCACCCGCAAGGGCGGCACGATCGTGACCTGCGCGTCCACCTCGGGGTACCAGCACGAGTACGACAACCGCTACCTGTGGATGTCGCTGAAGAAGATCGTCGGCTCGCACTTCGCCAACTACCGCGAGGCGTGGGAGGCCAACCGCCTGGTCGCCAAGGGCAAGATCCACCCGACGCTGTCCAAGGTGTACTCCCTGGAGGAGACCGGGCAGGCCGCGTACGACGTGCACCGCAACCTGCACCAGGGCAAGGTCGGCGTGCTCGCCCTCGCTCCCGAGGAGGGCATGGGTGTGCGCGACCAGGAGACGCGCGCCAAGCACCTCGACGCGATCAATCGCTTCCGGAACGTCTGATCCGCGGTCTCCGCGATCTCCGCGACCCCTGATCCCTGACCCCCGAACCGAACCGAACCCGGGACCACAGATGACAGAGCGCCAGAAGGACCGGCCGTGGCTCATGCGGACGTACGCCGGCCACTCCACGGCCGAGGCGTCGAACGAGCTGTACCGGCGCAACCTCGCCAAGGGCCAGACCGGCCTCTCGGTCGCGTTCGACCTGCCCACGCAGACCGGCTACGACCCCGACCACGTCCTCGCCCGTGGCGAGGTCGGCCGGGTCGGCGTGCCGGTCTCGCACCTCGGTGACATGCGGCGGCTGTTCCAGGACATCCCCCTGGAACAGATGAACACCTCGATGACCATCAACGCCACCGCCATGTGGCTCCTGGCGCTCTACCAGGTGGTGGCCGAGGAGCAGGGCGCGGACATCACCAAGCTCCAGGGCACCACACAGAACGACATCGTGAAGGAGTACCTGTCGCGCGGGACGCACGTCTTCCCGCCCGGACCGTCGCTCCGCCTCACGACGGACATGATCGCGTACACGGTCAACCACATCCCGAAGTGGAACCCGATCAACATCTGCAGCTACCACCTGCAGGAGGCGGGCGCCACGCCGGTCCAGGAGATCGCGTACGCGATGTCCACGGCGATCGCCGTCCTCGACGCGGTCCGTGACTCCGGCCAGGTCCCGGCGGAGCGGTTCGGCGAGGTCGTCGCCCGGATCTCGTTCTTCGTGAACGCGGGCGTCCGGTTCGTCGAGGAGATGTGCAAGATGCGCGCCTTCGGCCGCATCTGGGACCGGATCACCCGGGAGCGGTACGGCATCGAGGACGCCAGGCAGCGGCGTTTCCGGTACGGGGTGCAGGTCAACTCGCTCGGTCTGACCGAGGCGCAGCCGGAGAACAACGTCCAGCGGATCGTCCTGGAGATGCTGGCCGTCACCCTCTCCAAGGACGCCCGCGCCCGCGCCGTCCAGCTCCCGGCCTGGAACGAGGCGCTCGGCCTGCCGCGCCCCTGGGACCAGCAGTGGTCGCTCCGTATCCAGCAGGTGCTCGCGCACGAGTCGGACCTGCTGGAGTACGAGGACATCTTCGCGGGCTCGCACGTCATCGAGGCCAAGGTGGACGCCCTGGTCGGGGAGTGCCTGGCCGAGATCGAGCGGATCCAGGAGATGGGCGGCGCGATGGCGGCCGTCGAGTCCGGCTACCTGAAGGCGCAGCTGGTCTCCTCGCACGCCGAACGGCGGGCCCGGATCGAGTCCGGCGAGGAGAAGATCATCGGCGTCAACATCTTCGAGACGACCGAGCCGAACCCGCTCACCGCCGACCTGGACACCGCGATCCAGACCGTCGACCCGGCCGTCGAGGCCCGCGTCGTGGCCGGTCTCGGCACCTGGCGGGACACCCGCTACCAGCCGCCGTTCAACCACCCGCGCCCGTGCAAGGCGCTGGAGCGGCTGAAGGAGGCCGCGAAGGGCACCGGCAACCTCATGGAGGCGACCCTGGAGTGCGCCCGCGCCGGTGTCACGACCGGCGAGTGGGCCGGGGCGCTGCGCGAGGTCTTCGGCGAGTTCCGCGCGCCGACCGGCGTGTCGTCGGCCCCGGTCGCGGTGCCGGCCGAGGAGGGCTCGCCGCTCGCCGAGGTGCGCCACAAGGTCGACGCGACCGCCCGGGACCTGGGCGTGGGCAAGCTCCGCTTCCTGGTCGGCAAGCCGGGCCTGGACGGGCACTCCAACGGTGCCGAGCAGATCGCCGTACGGGCCCGTGACGCCGGGTTCGAGGTGGTCTACCAGGGCATCCGGCTGACGCCCGCGCAGATCGTGGACGCCGCCCTGGAGGAGGACGTGCACGCGGTCGGTCTGTCGATCCTCTCCGGCTCGCACGCGCAGCTCGTCCCGGACGTGCTCGACCGGCTGCGGGACGCCGGCGCGGCCGACATCCCGGTCGTCGTCGGCGGGATCATCCCGAACGCCGACGCCGAGGAGCTCCGGGCGGCCGGAGTGGCCGCCGTCTTCACCCCGAAGGACTTCGGTATCACCGGGATCATCGGACGTATCGTCGACGAGATCCGGAATGCCAACCAGCTCAGCCCCCTCGAACGTACGGAGGTCCCCGCATGACCACGCCCTCTTCCCCCGTGAACCGGCTGCGCCCGCGCCGCTCGTGCCTTGCGGTCCCCGGCTCCAACCCGCGGTTCCTGGAGAAGGCCCAGGGCCTCGCCGCCGACCAGGTCTTCCTGGACCTGGAGGACGCCTGCGCGCCGCTGGCCAAGCCGGAGGCCCGGCACACCATCGTGAAGTTCCTCAACGAGGGCGACTGGACCGGCAAGACGCGCGTCGTGCGGGTCAACGACTGGACGACCCACTGGACGTACCGTGACGTCGTCACCGTCGTCGAGGGCGCCGGCCAGAACCTCGACTGCATCATGCTGCCGAAGGTGCAGAACGCCGAGCAGATCGTGGCGCTCGACCTGCTGCTCACCCAGATCGAGAAGACCATGGGCTTCGAGGTCGGCAAGATCGGCATCGAGGCGCAGATCGAGAACGCCCAGGGTCTGGTCAACGTGAACGCGATCGCCCAGGCGTCGCAGCGCGTCGAGACCATCATCTTCGGCCCGGCCGACTTCATGGCCTCGATCAACATGAAGTCGCTGGTCGTCGGCGAGCAGCCGCCCGGCTACCCGGCGGACGCCTACCACCACATCCTGATGAGCATCCTGATGGCCGCCCGCGCCAACAACCTGCAGGCGATCGACGGCCCGTACCTCCAGATCCGCAACCAGGAGGGCTACCGCGCGGTCGCGCAGCGCGCCGCCGCCCTCGGCTTCGACGGCAAGTGGGTGCTGCACCCGGACCAGGTCGCCGCCGCGAACGAGATCTTCTCGCCCTCGCAGGAGGACTTCGACCACGCGGAGCTCATCCTCGACGCGTACGACTACTACACGTCCGAGGCCGGCGGGAAGAAGGGCTCGGCGATGCTCGGCGACGAGATGATCGACGAGGCCTCCCGCAAGATGGCGCTGGTGATCTCCGGCAAGGGCCGGGCCGCCGGAATGAAGCGCACCAGCACGTTCGAACTGCCCGGTTCGGAAAAGAAGGCGGAGGCCTGATCCCCATGCAGTTCGGCCGTACCTACGAAGAATTCGACATCGGTGCCGTCTACAAGCACTGGCCCGGAAAGACGGTCACCGAGTACGACGACCATCTCTTCTGTCTGCTGACGATGAACCATCATCCGCTGCACATGGACGTGAATTACGCGGAGAACACGACGGACTTCAAGAAGAACGTCGTCGTCGGCAACTACATCTATTCGCTGCTGCTCGGCATGTCCGTGCCGGACGTCTCCGGCAAGGCCATCGCGAACCTGGAGGTCGAGTCGCTGCGGCACGTGGCGCCGACCTTCCACGGCGACACGATCTACGGCGAGACCACGGTGCTCGACAAGACGCCGTCGCGTTCGAAGAGCGACCGCGGCATCGTCTACGTCGAGACCAAGGGCTACAAGCAGGACGGCACCCTCGTGTGCGTCTTCCGCCGCAAGGTGATGGTCCCGACCGCCGAGTACATCGACGCGCGCGGCGGCGAGCAGCCCGGCCGGCCCGAGCTGACGGAACAGGAGAAGTAGTCATGGCGCGACTCGCTCAGACCAGCGGTCTCACCGACGTCCAGCAGGAGATCGTCGCGACGGTCCGCGACTTCGTCGACAAGGAGATCATCCCGGTCGCCACGGAGCTGGAGCACCGTGACGAGTACCCGCAGCAGATCGTGGACGGGCTCAAGGAGCTCGGCGTCTTCGGTCTGATGATCCCCGAGGAGTACGGCGGTCTGGGTGAGTCGCTGCTCACCTACGCGCTGTGCGTGGAGGAGATCGCGCGCGGCTGGATGTCGGTGTCCGGCATCATCAACACCCACTTCATCGTGGCGTACATGCTCAAGCAGCACGGCACGCAGGAGCAGAAGGACCACTTCCTGCCCCGGATGGCGGCCGGCGAGACGCGCGGCGCGTTCTCGATGTCGGAGCCGGGTCTCGGCTCGGACGTGTCGGCGATCACCTCGAAGGCGGTGAAGGACGGCGACGCGTACGTCCTGAACGGCCAGAAGATGTGGCTGACGAACGGCGGCACGTCCACCCTGGTCGCCGTGCTCGTACGGAGTGACGAAGGCCACCCGGAGGGCACCGCCCCGCACAAGTCGATGACGACCTTCCTCGTGGAGAAGGAGGCCGGCTTCGGCGAGGTCCGTCCCGGGCTCACGATCCCGGGCAAGATCGAGAAGATGGGCTACAAGGGGGTCGACACCACCGAGCTCATCATGGACGGACTGCGTATTCCGGCCGATCGGGTGCTCGGCGGGGTCACCGGCCGAGGGTTTTACCAAATGATGGACGGCGTGGAGGTCGGCCGCGTGAATGTGGCGGCCCGTGGCTGCGGCGTCGCACAGCGTGCCTTCGAGCTGGGTGTCCAGTATGCCCAGCAGCGTCACACTTTCGGCAAGCCGATCGCCCAGCACCAGGCGATCCAGTTCAAGCTGGCCGAAATGGCTACCAAGGTCGAGGCCGCCCATGCCATGATGGTGAACGCAGCACGCAAAAAGGACTCCGGGGAACGAAACGACCTCGAAGCAGGCATGGCGAAGTACCTCGCCTCCGAGTACTGCAAGGAAGTGGTCGAGGACGCGTTCCGCATCCACGGTGGTTACGGCTTCTCGAAGGAGTACGAGATCGAGCGGCTCTACCGCGAGGCGCCGATGCTGCTCATCGGCGAGGGTACCGCCGAGATCCAGAAAATGATCATTGGTCGTCGGCTGCTCGAGGAGTACCGATTCCAGGGTTGATTGTCTCTTTTGAGCCGGTTTGGCCGCGAAGAAGATCACACCCTGTGTTCGTCTTCCGGCCGCCGACTCGGCTTCTGGCTTGCCCAGTTGCAGCCCACAACCGATAGCATCGCCGGAAAAGCCGCCGTCCCCCGTTGCCAGTGCGGCCTCATCCGCTACGAAGGTCATCCATGCCCCACAGCCAAACCTCTGCACACCGCGACCGCCTCAAGGGCGTGCGCATCGCACGCGGAGCATCGCCGTGGCTTCTGCCGACCGTCGCCACCGCGGCGCTGAGCCTCGCGCGCTCTCGCAAGTCCACGCGCGCCCGTGCCGTCGCCGTACCGGTCACCGCTCTCGCGGCCGGCATGCTGTGGTTCTTCCGCGACCCCGAGCGAGAGATCGCTCAGGGGCGGGTCATCTCGCCCGCCGACGGCGTGGTGCAGAGCATCATGCCCTGGAAGGACGGCCGCACCCGCGTCGCGATCTTCATGAGCCCGCTGAACGTCCACGTCAACCGCGCCCCGATGGCGGGCACGGTGACGTCCGTGGAGCACGTCCCCGGTGGCTTCGTGCCGGCGTTCAACAAGGAGAGCGAGAACAACGAGCGGGTCGTCTGGCACTTCGACACCGAGCTCGGCGACATCGAGATGGTGCAGATCGCGGGCGCCGT
This sequence comes from Streptomyces laurentii, assembly GCF_040635425.1. Taxonomy (NCBI): domain Bacteria; kingdom Bacillati; phylum Actinomycetota; class Actinomycetes; order Kitasatosporales; family Streptomycetaceae; genus Streptomyces; species Streptomyces laurentii. Next base: position 140,137 of record NZ_JBEYHT010000013.1, read on the forward strand.
GGCACGCCGCATCGTGCCGTACATCCCGCAGGGCACGAAGGTCGAGCAGGGTGACCGCATCGGTCTGATCCGCTTCGGCTCGCGCGTCGACATCTACCTCCCGGAGGGTGTCGAGGTCGCCGTCGAGGTCGGCCAGGCCACGACCGCGGGGGTGACTCGCATTGACCGTGATTGATCCCGACACACGGGCGGCCGAATGGGCCGCCGACGGGGAGGCGGAGTCCGCCGACGAGGCCGAGGAGATGCCGCTGTCGATGAGGCTGTCCATAGCGGACGCCCTCACGCTCGGCAACGCCACGTGCGGCTTCATGGCGGTGTACTTCACCACCACCGGCATCCTCATCCCGCACCTCACCGGCAACGGCATGGAGAGCGGCATGGCGCGGCACTCCGCCGCCACCGCCGTGATCCTCATGCTCTGCGCGGCGATCTTCGACCTGTGCGACGGGCTCGTGGCCCGCAAGCTGCGCAGCTCGCCGATGGGCGCCGAGCTGGACAACCTGTCGGACCTGATCAGCTTCGGTCTCGCGCCGGCGTACTTCGTGCTCGTGTACGGCATGGTCGCGGACGACGCGCACCAGAAGGTCTCGGCGGTGGCCGCGATCGTGGTGCTGCTCGCGGTGGTGCTCAGGCTCGCGCGGTTCTCGTGCGTGACGATGAAGGACGGCATGTTCCAGGGCATGCCGAGCCCCTTCGGCGCGCTCACGGTCGTCTCGATCATCCTGCTCGAGCTGCCGTTCGTGCCGACGCTCCTCGCGATCATCGGTACGGCGTGGCTGATGGTGAGCCGGGTCGAGTACCCGAAGCCGCGGGGTGTCCTCGCGGCGGCGATGCTCAGCTGGATCGTCGGCGCGATGGCGATGTTGGCGGCCTGGGCGTTCGACGCCCCGGGCGGTGCGCTGCTCCTCCAGACGGGCTGCGCGCTCCAGGTCGTGCTGGGCGCGGTGATCCCGCTCTTCGCGACGGCCCGGCGGGTGAACACCTTCCGCGGCAACCGGCGCGAGAGCCGCGAGGCCCGTGAGGCGCAGGCGGCACAACTGCGCTAGCCGGACAACGGAACACCGTGCATGAGGAAGGGCCCGGACGCGAAAGCGTCCGGGCCCTTCCTCAATCAAGGGAATAATTTCGGAGCCCACCAGGCCCCCAGCCCCCCCTCCA
>NZ_JBEYHT010000014.1:0-138832 GCF_040635425.1 Streptomyces laurentii
GGTGCGGTGCATCGCAAGGCGGAGAATCGCCCTCGTACTGGATGTACTTGGGTGATGCGACAACGCGGCGAGGTGCCGTGCCGGGCGTCGCGAGCCGGTGAACCTTTCCGGTCGCAGCACTAGATGAACTTCTGGCTCGCGAGGAACTCGGCGAGCTGCTTGCCGCCCTCGCCCTCGTCCGTGACGATCGTGCCCTTGGTGCGCGCGGGGCGCTCGTCGGCCGAGTCGACCTTGGTCCAGGCGGCCTCCAGGCCGACCTCGTCGGCGTCGATGCCGAGGTCGTCCAGGTCCAGGGACTTCACCGGCTTCTTCTTGGCGGCCATGATGCCCTTGAAGGACGGGTAGCGGGCCTCGCCCGACTGGTCCGTCACGGAGACGACGGCCGGCAGCGAGGCCTGCAGCTGCTCGGAGGCGGTGTCGCCGTCACGGCGGCCGGTGACCGTACCGTTGGGGCCGCCCTCGACCTTGACCTCGGAGAGCAGGGTGACCTGCGGGACGCCCAGGCGCTCGGCCAGGATCGCCGGGAGGACACCCATGGTGCCGTCGGTGGAGGCCATGCCGGCGATGACGATGTCGTAGCCGGTCTCCTCGATCGCCTTGGCGAGCACCAGCGAGGTGCCCATGACGTCGCTGCCGTGCAGGTCGTCGTCCTCGACGTGGACGGCCTTGTCGGCACCCATGGACAGTGCCTTGCGCAGGGCGTCCTTGGCGTCCTCGGGACCGACCGTGAGGACGGTGACCTCGGCCTCGTCCGCCTCCTCGGCGATCTGGAGCGCCTGCTCGACCGCGTACTCGTCGAGCTCCGAAAGGAGACCGTCGACGTCCTCACGGTCGACCGTCAGGTCGTCGGCGAACTTCCGGTCGCCAGTGGCGTCCGGCACGTACTTCACACAGACAACGATCCTCAAGCTCACGCCGGCTCTCCTACTGCATCGTCATAACTGGGCTGCGGTTGTTGCTCGCAGCATAGGCGCCTGAAGGGCGGGTTTCCGGTCGGGGCGGCTGACGCCCCTGCCGGAATATTACTCGTCAGTACAGCCAGTCCGTTACCCGTGAGCAAGCGCTCACCCCTGTGAGCTTGCCAACGCCTCCGGACCGGCCCGTACGGGAACTCTCAGTCACGCAGCGCGTTGAAGCGCCCCCGGTGGTACAGGAGCGGACGGCCCGCGCCGGCGGGGTCGCCGGCGACGGCCTCGGCGATGACGATCCGGTGGTCCCCGGCCGGGATCTTCGCCCGCACCCGGCACACCAGCCAGGCGAGCACGCCGTCGAGGACCGGGACGTCCTCGGGGCCGTGGTGCCAGCGGGTGGGCGGGGCGAACCGGTCGGCGCCGCCGCGGGCGAAGGTGGCGGCCAGCTCCCCCTGGTGCTCGCCGAGTATGTGGACGCCGATGTACTCGGCCTCGGCGAGGACGGGCCAGCTGGAGGAGCCCGTACCGGCGCCGAAGGAGATCAGCGGCGGTTCGGCGGCTACGGAGTTGACCGAGGTGGCGGTGAAGCCGACGGGCCGGCCGTCCCCGTACGCGGTGACGACCGCGACGCCGGCGGCGTGCCGACGGAAGACCGCCTTCAGCAGCTCCGGCGAGCCCGGCCACGGTGCGGCGGGGGCGCCGGGGACGTCACCGGCGCCCGCCGGGGCGGGGAGGTCGTCGGCCGCGGCACGGGGCTCGGGAGCCGTCGGAAGCGTACGGAGCTGGGACGAGACCGTCATGGAGTTGTCCTTCTGCGGGGTGGCGGGCAGGGGGGTGCGGGGCGTCGAGGGTGCGTCAGACTCGGACACCCGGACCACACGCACGCGCCGTGCGGACCGGGCCTTGCGGGGCCTGACCGGGAAGAAGGAGTTCCGGCAGCATGCCGTCAGCCTGACGATCGCCACCGTGCGCAGTCAAGCGCGCACCGGCATCTGGGAGATGCGTCACCGCGTCACACCGCCTGCCCGAGCGCGGCGATGACGTCGGCTTTACGGGGCTGTCCGGAGGCTCTGCGCACGATCCGGCCGGCCCGGTCGAGGACCAGCACCGTGGGCGTACGGACCACGCCGAGCGCGCGGACGAGCTCCAGGCGCTCCTCGGCGTCGATCTCGACGTGCGCGACGCCGTCGACCAGGGCGGCCACTTCGGCGAGGACGCGGCGGGTGGCACGACAGGGCTGACAGAAGGCCGTGGAGAACTCCACCAGGGTGGCCCGCTCCCCCAGCTCCGCGCCCAGCGTCGCCGCGTCCAGGAACCCGGTCATCTCCCCTGCCTCCACTCGTCGGTCCACAAGGAATGCAGCAGCCCGGGGCGCCGATCGATTCCCGCCACGGCCGACTTCGACCACCCGGAGTGACGAGAATCTCCCCTCACGACGGCGTCTGGACTGGTCAGGGGCTCTCACATAGGGCACGATCTGCCCAAAGCCGAAAACCTACGGCCGCGTAACTTCGCCGGGAGAACCCTCCCCGGGCACACACGTAAGGGGTTCCTCCCAGATGGCAGAACTCGTCTATCGACCGGTCATCGGCGCCGCACTCACCATGTTCAAGGCGCTGGACCTGAAGATCGACACCCAGGGGTCGCACCACATCCCCCGCCAGGGCGGGGCCGTGCTGGTCAGCAACCACATCAGCTATCTGGACTTCATCTTCACCGGCCTGGCCGCACTGCCGCAGAAGCGCCTGGTGCGCTTCATGGCGAAGGAGTCGGTTTTCCGCCACAAGGTGTCGGGGCCCCTCATGCGCGCCATGAAGCACATCCCGGTGGACCGCGCGCAGGGCGAGCACGCCTACGAGCACGCGCTGAAGGCGCTGCGCTCGGGCGAGATCGTCGGCGTGTTCCCGGAGGCCACGATCTCCCAGTCGTTCACGCTCAAGGGCTTCAAGTCGGGCGCGGCGCGGCTGGCGCAGGAGGCCGGGGTGCCGCTGATCCCGATGGCGCTGTGGGGCACCCAGCGCGTCTGGACCAAGGGCCGGCCGCGCAACTTCAAGCGGGACCACATCCCGGTGACGATCCGGGTCGGCGAGCCGGTGGAGGCGCCGGCCGACCAGTACGCGGGCGCCATCACCCGGCGGCTGCGCGAGCGGGTCCAGGAGCTGCTCGAGGCGGCGCAGCGCGCGTATCCCGTACGCCCCAAGGACGCGGCGGACACCTGGTGGATGCCGGCGCACCTCGGCGGCACGGCCCCGACGCCGGAGGAGCTGAAGGCCGCCGGCAAGTAGGCGCGCGGCAGCCCGGCTTCCGTGACATCCCGCGGACCCCCGACGCGACAGGCGTCGGGGGTCCGTCGTGTTTCGTGGAGTTTTCGGAGGCCGATCCGTTTACAGGGAATTGACGCAGCCCTATCGTCCGGAGTGGGAGCGCTCCCATCCATTCACGTATGTCATGCCCACGCCAGACTACGGCCTCCGCTCGTCCCGAGGGCCGCGCTCCGGCTCCTCGGCATGACCGGCGAAAGGTCAGCGATCCATGGTCAGACACACCACGTCCGGAGCCGGCACGGCCGGACGCGTCAAAGCCGGCCTCGCCAAGGCCGGGCATGTGAAAACGGCGGTGCTCGCCGCCGCGGCGATGCTGGTCTCGGCACTGGGCCTGCTCTTCCTCGGCCAGGGCTCCGCCGAGGCGCACGGCGTCGCGATGACACCGGGCTCCCGTACCTACCTCTGCATGAAGGACGCCATCACCGACACCGGCGCGGTCTCCCCGACCAACGCCGCCTGCGCGGCGGCCATCGCGCAGAGCGGCGCCTCGTCCCTCTACAACTGGTTCGCGGTGCTCGACTCCAACGCCGGCGGCCGGGGCCAGGGGTACGTCCCCGACGGCACGATCTGCAGCGCCGGCGACCGCTCCCCGTACGACTTCCGGGGCTACAACCTGGCCCGTTCCGACTGGCCCCGGACCCACCTGACCTCGGGCTCCACGATCCAGATGAACTACAGCAACTGGGCCGCCCACCCGGGCGACTTCCGGGTGTACATCACCCGCCAGGGCTGGTCCCCGACCGCCCAGCTGAAGTGGTCCGACCTGGAGCAGGTCCACACGGTCACCAACCCGCCGCAGACCGGCTCGCCCGGCACCGACGGCGGCCACTACTACTGGAACACCCCGCTGCCCTCCGGCCGGTCCGGTGACGCGCTGCTGTTCGTCCAGTGGGTGCGGTCGGACAGCAACGAGAACTTCTTCTCCTGCTCCGACATCGTCTTCGACGGCGGTCACGGCGAGGTGACCGGCATCCGCGGCAGCGGCACCACGCCGCCCACGAACCCGCCGACCACACCTCCCACCACCCCGCCCACCACACCCCCGACCACGCCTCCGACCACTCCCCCGGCCGGGGACGGCAGCTGCATGGCGCAGTACAAGATCGTCGGCTCCTGGGGCGGCGGTTTCCAGGGCGAGGTCGAGGTCATGAACCACGGCACCAGCCCCCTGACCGGCTGGCGCGTCGGCTGGACCCCGGGCAGCGGCACCACGCTCACCAGCGTCTGGAACGGCACCCTGGGCGGCGGCTCGAACGGCGCGGTCACCGTGTCCAACGCCGCCTACAACGGCACCGTCCCCGCGAACGGATCCACCACCTTCGGCTTCACGGCCGACTCGACCGGCAACAACCTCCCGGTCGGATCCGTGTCCTGCACCGTCTCCTAGGCCGGCGCGCACAGGACACGGAAAGCGGCCGGAGGGAAAGTCGGCGACTTTCCCTCCGGCCGCACGTCCGTACAGCCGCCGAGTGGCTAGCGGGACATCTCTTCCTTCAGCGCCTGGAGGAACGCGTCGACGTCGTCCTCCGTCGTGTCGAAGGAGCACATCCAGCGCACGTCGCCGGCCGCCTCGTCCCAGAAGTAGAAGCGGAAGCGCTGCTGGAGCCGCCGGCTGACCTCGTGCGGCAGCCGCGCGAAGACCGCGTTGGCCTGCACCGGGTAGAGGATCTCCACCCCGTCCACGCCCTGGACGCCGTCCGCGAGGCGCCGGGCCATCGCGTTGGCGTGGCGGGCGTTGCGCAGCCACAGGTCCTTGGCGAGCAGCGCCTCCAGCTGCACCGACACGAAGCGCATCTTCGACGCGAGCTGCATGGACAGCTTGCGCAGGTGCTTCATGTGGCTGACGGCGTCCGGGTTGAGGACGACGACGGCCTCGCCGAAGAGCATGCCGTTCTTGGTACCGCCGTACGACAGGACGTCGACGCCCACCGCGTTGGTGAACGCCCGCATCGGGACGTCGAGCGAGGCCGCCGCGTTGGCTATCCGGGCGCCGTCGAGGTGGACCTTCATGCCCTTGGCGTGGGAGTGGTCCACGATGGCGCGGATCTCCTCGACCGTGTACACGGTGCCCAGCTCGGTGTTCTGGGTGATCGAGACGACCTGGGGCATGGCCCGGTGCTCGTCCTCCCAGCCCCAGGCCTGCCGGTCGATCAGCTCGGGGGTGAGCTTGCCGTCCGGGGTGGGCACGGTGAGCAGCTTGAGGCCGCCCATCCGCTCCGGGGCACCGCCCTCGTCCACGTTGATGTGCGCGGACTCGGCGCAGATCACCGCGCCCCAGCGGTCGGTGAGCGCCTGCAGGGCGGTCACGTTCGCGCCGGTCCCGTTGAAGACCGGGAACGCTTCGGCCGTGGGGCCGAAGTGGCTGTGCATGATCCGCTGGAGGTGCTCGGTGTACTGGTCCTCGCCGTAGGAGACCTGGTGGCCTCCGTTGGCGAGCGCGATGGCCGCGAGGATCTCCGGATGCGCTCCGGCGTAGTTGTCGCTGGCGAAGCCCCGGACCGACGGGTCGTGGTGACGACGGGCGTCGGTCCTGGGGCCCAGGGCCGCGGTCACGGCTTGGGGGTCAGCCACAGGCGCTGTCCATTCACTTCCTGTGCGGGCTGGTCCCAGAGTCCGGCGATGGCCTCGGCCAGGTCCTTGACGTCCGTGAAGCCCGCGAACTTCGCATTCGGGCGCTCGGCGCGCATCGCGTCGTGCACCAATGCCTTGATCACCAGGATGGCAGCAGCCGCCTGCGGGCCGTCGTCGCCCCCCAGCTTGCGGAAGGAGTCCGCCATGGCGAGGGTCCACGCCTCGGCGGCGGCCTTGCCGGCGTTGTACGCGGCGTTGTTGGCCACCGGCTTGTGCGCGCCCGACTGGCTGATCAGCACGTACCGGCCGCGGCCGTCGCCGCGCAGCAGCGCGTCGTGGAAGGCGAGCGAGGTGTGCTGGACCGTACGGACCAGGAGCTTCTCCAGGAAGTCCCAGTCCTTGAGGTCGGTGTCGGTGAAGGTCTTGCTGCCGCGCCAGCCGCCCACGAGGTGGACCAGGCCGTCGATCCGGCCGAACTCCTTCTCGGTCTTCTCCGCCCACTCGCGGGTGGCGCCGAGGTCGAGGAGGTCGACGGTGTCGCCGGTGACCGTGGCGCCGCCGTGCGCGTAGCGGGCGGCGTCGACCGCCTCCGCCAGGCGCTCCGGGTCGGCGTCGGCCGCGACGACGGTGGCGCCCGCCTCGGCCAGGCGCAGGAGGGCGGCCCGGCCCGCGGGGCCGGCCGCGCCCGCGACCGCGATGACGGCTCCGTCCAGGTTGCCGCCGTTCCCGTTGCCGATCATGGTCGTCTCCTCCTGCTCCGTCGCCTGTGCGGGCACGGTCGCCCCGGGGGCGGGGGCCGGACCGGCCCCCGCCGTCGTACCTGCCGTGTCGGTCACGCGGCGGCCTTGTCGGCCTGCGTGGTCCCTGCACGGCGAATGCCCTCGGTCGAGGCGATCACGCCCTTGAGCTTCTTGGCAAGGGCCTCATAAAACATGCTGAGCGGAAACTCGTCCGCAAGCACGTCGTCGACGAGCTTGCGCGGCGGCAGCGACAGGTCGAGGGCGTCGGGACCCTTGGCCCAGGTGGAGCCCGGGTGCGGGGCGAGGTAGGTGGAGACCAGCTCGTACGCCTTGAACCAGTGGACGAGCTTCGGACGGTCGATGCCGTCGCGGTACAGCTTCTCGATCTCGCCGCACAGCTGGTTGGTGATCTCGGGAGCGCGATCCCAGTCGATCTTCAGCTTGTTGTCGGTCCAGCGCACCACGTCGTGCTTGTGGAGGTACGCGAAGAGCAGCTGGCCGCCGAGACCGTCGTAGTTGCGGGTGCGGTCGCCGGAGACCGGGAAGCGGAACATCCGGTCGAACAGCACCGCGTACTGCATGTCACGGCCGTGCGGGTTGCCCTCGGCGTCGAGCTTCACGGCCTCCTTGAAGGCGGTGAGGTCGCAGCGCAGCTCCTCCAGGCCGTACATCCAGAACGGCTGGCGCTGCTTGATCATGAAGGGGTCGAACGGCAGGTCGCCGTGGCTGTGGGTGCGGTCGTGGACCATGTCCCACAGGACGAACGCCTTCTCACAGCGCTCCTGGTCCTGGACCATCGCGGCGATGTCCTCGGGCAGCTCGATGCCGAGGATGTCGACGGAGGCCTCGGTGACCTTGCGGAAGCGGGCCGCCTCGCGGTCGCAGAAGATGCCGCCCCAGGTGAAGCTCGCGGGGGCCTCGCGGACCGCGACGGTCTCAGGGAAGAGCACCGCCGAGTGCGTGTCGTAGCCGCCGGTGAAGTCCTCGAAGGTGATGCCGCAGAACAGCGGGTTGTCGTAGCGGGTCGCCTCCAGCTCGGAGAGCCACTCCGGCCACACCATGCGCAGCACGACCGCTTCGAGGTTGCGGTTCGGGTTGCCGTTCTGGGTGTACATCGGGAAGACGACGAGGTGCTGGCGGCCGTCCAGGCGCTCGGCGGCCGGCTGGAAGGCGAGCAGCGCGTCCAGGAAGTCGGGCACCTCGAAGCCGCCCTCGGCCCACGTACGCAGGTCGGCGACGAGCGCGCGGTGGTACGCGGCGTCGTGCGGGAGCAGCGGGGAGAGCCGCTCGATCGCGGCGACGATGCGCTCCACGGTCTGCCCGGCGTACGCACGGGACGGCGCGCCCTCGGCCTCGAAGTCGATGGAGCCGTCCGCGCTCTGCCAGGGGCGGAGCTCCTCCACGGCATTCTTGAGCTCGGGCCAGGCAGGGTGCTCGATCACACGAGCGTCGGCGGATATCCCCCCACCGGTCACATCCTGCACAAGAATTTCCGTCATGCCACTTCCTCCACAGGAGAACCTTTCGTACAGCCACCGTAACCATGGGCAGTTCGCCCCCACAAGAGGAGCGAGAGAAATTGTCCTGCGGACCCCGGGGTGGAACCGCGAATTTTCCTGTCGAGGTGGGGTAGGGGGCTGAGGAATACGTCCTTCCTTCGCCAACTCCCTGTTGCGGCCCCGCGATCGGGGCGGGCCGGAAGCGGCCGGGACGGAAGGCATCAGGCAGGTACAGGACGGTGCGGGAGGGTGCAAGCCGGGGCCTTACGGGGCGAGCCCTGCCCGTACGGGGCAAGCCGGGGTCGTCCGGGTTTCCACGGGGCAGGACGGGGCGAGTCCGGCCGGTCCGGGCGAAGCGGGTCGGTCCGGGCGAAGCGGGTCGGAGGCGGTCGGCCGGGCCCGGGTGGGGCAGGCTGACCGGGCCGGATGCCGTCGAAGGAAGCGAGAAGGTCTTGAGTCTGCTCACCATCGGTCACCGCGGGGTCATGGGCGTGGCGCCCGAGAACACCCTGCGTTCCTTCGTCCACGCCGAGAAGGCGGGCCTGGACGTCATCGAGCTCGACCTCCATCTGAGCGAGGACGGCGCGCTCGTCGTCATGCACGACGCCACCGTCGACCGCACGACGGACGGCACCGGGCCGATCTCCGGCAAGACCCTCGCGGAGCTGCGCACGCTCGACGCGGGCGACGGCGAACGGGTACCCGTCTTCGAAGAGGTCCTGGACGCGATCACGGCGCCGATCCAGGCCGAGATCAAGGACGTCCACGCGGCCCGGGCCCTGGCGTCCGTGCTCGACGAGCGGGATCTGACCCGGCGGGTGCAGGTGATCTCGTTCCACGACGAGGCCCTGGCGGAGGTACGCGAGCTGGTGCCGGGCGTACGCACCGCGCTCGTCGCCGACGAGCGGCAGGCCGACGTGGTGGAGCGCGCCCTCGTGGTGGGTGCGACGGCGCTGGTGCTCAATATCCGCCGGCTCACCCTGGACACCGTCGAGCGGGCGCACGCGGCGGGCCTGTGGGTGGGTGGCTGGGTGGTCAACACCCGGGAGGAGCTGCGGCTCGCACGGGCTCTGGGGCTCGACGGGGCGACGACGGACCGGCCGGAGATCCGGCTGACGGAGCACCCGGCGGACTGAGCGGGGCGGACCTGGGGATGCGCGGAGGCCCGAGCCGGGAGGGCTCGGGCCTGCGGGGCGGGGATGACGCCTGCGAGGCGGGCGTGCGGGCCGCCTGCGGGCATCGGGTCAGACGAGGTCCTTGACCAGGAGCTCGAACGCCAGGTCGTCGCGCTGGGGGACGCCGAAGCGCTCGTCGCCGTACGGGAAGGGGGTCATCTCGCCCGTACGTCGGTAGCCGCGCCGCTCGTACCAGGCGATCAGTTCCTCGCGGACGGAGATCACCGTCATGTGCATCTCGCGCACGTCCCACAGCTCGCGGACGCGGCGCTCGGCCTCCTCGATGATCTGCCGGCCGAGACCCTCGCCCTGGAACTGCGGGCGGACCGCGAACATGCCGAAGTAGGCGATGTCGCCGCGGTGTTCCAGCTGGCAGCAGGCGACGAGCTCGCCGTCCCGCTCGACCGTCATCAGCCGGCTGCCGGGGGCTGTGATGACCTCCCGGACGCCCTCCGGGTCGGTGCGCTGCCCGTGGAGCATGTCCGCCTCGCTGGTCCAGCCGGTCCGGCTGGAGTCGCCTCGATAGGCGGACTCGACGAGCGGTACCAGGGCCGGGACGTCGTCGAGGACGGCGTCACGATAGGTGAGCGGGGCGGTGTGCCGGGGTGCGGCGGTGTCCATGGTGGTGCGGTCTCCCCTCGGGCGGTGCGGATCGCTGGACGCGATCGGTCCGAGCCTAGCGCGCGCCCCGCACACCCCCCTCGTACATCCGTGCGCCCGCGTGGGCCCGGCGGGGCCGGGCATGGACCCGGAGGGGACGGGCGAGGACGGGCCGGAGGGGGTGGGCGGCGTGCACGGACCGACGGTGTCCGGGTGGCTGCTGGTCGTGCTGTGCGGGGCGAGCGGGGTCTACTGCCTGGCGCGGATGGCACGGATGACGCGGCTCTCCCGGGGGCGGGACGGGCACCCGGCGCGGGAACCGGCCGAGGCCGGGAGCGAGGCCCTGATGGGCTTCGGGATGGCGGCGATGGCGCTGCCCGCGGCCGTGCTCACCCCGCCGGCGTGGAGCTGGGCGGTGTACGCGGTGGTCTTCGGGCTGACGGCACTGTACGGGCTCGCGGCCGTGGCGTGGTGGGGCGGGACGCGCCGCCGACGCGACCGGCACGGCGGGTACGGCACGTACGGCGGCGGCTCCGGCCGGTTCTACGGTCACCATCTGCACCATCTGGTCGGGTCGTTGGCGATGGTCTACATGGCGGTGGCGATGGCCCCGGCCGCGGGAGCGGGCGCGCAGGGGGGCCACGGGGGGCATGGCGGGGGCCACGGCGACATGGCCGCCGTCGGCGGCATACCTCTGCTCACCGGCGTCCTGCTCGTGTACTTCGCCGGGTACGCGCTGCTTTCTGGCACGCGGCTGGTGCCGGTGCCAGTGGCGGCGCCGGCGGGCGGGGGCGGGGCAGGATCCGGGACGTTCGGGGCCGGAGGGTCCGGGTCCGGGGTCGCGGAGCTGATGCGGGTGTGCCGGCTGACGATGTCGCTCGCGATGCTGGCGATGCTCGTCGCCCTGTGAATCGCTCTGTGAATCGCTCTGCGAACCCCCGGGGACGCCCCTATCGGGCAACCAAACCGTGGCGTACGTCACTTGGCCCGCACGGGCATACCCCGGCGCGGTACCCCGCTTCTAGGCTGGCGGCATGTCGGTCTCCCTCACCCTGCTCGCGCTCGGCATCCTGACCGCCGCCGTCGCGCCACGCCTGCTGGCACGAGCCGACTGGGTGGAACGAGAACCGGTGGTCGCGCTGTGGGTGTGGCAATGCGTGGTGGCGGCGGTGCTGGTGAGCTTCGCGCTGTCGATGACCTTCAGCGCGGCGGCGGCCTGGAAGGCCGTCCGCGGTCAGGTGTTCGCGCCCGCGCCGAACGCGGTGGTCGAGGCCTACGAACTCGGCACCGGCCGGTCGTGGTCGGCGGCGCTCGCCGTACTGCTCGCGGCGGGCGGACTGTGGAGCGGGGCGATGCTGGGCCGGGAGATCGGCCGGGCACGCGCGCGCCGTAAGCAGCGCCGAGGCGAACTCCTGCTGCGGGCACCTCTGTTGCCGGGCGAGAAGCCGTCCGGCAGCGCCCGCCTGGTGGTGCTGGAGGGTGAGCGTCCGGGGGCCTGGTCGCTGCCGGGCGGGACGCCGCGCCTGGTCGTCACCACGGCCGCGCTGCGCCGGCTCAAGGGCCGTCAGCTCGACGCCGTACTCGCGCACGAGCAGGGTCACGCCCGGGCCCGGCACGACTGGCTGCTGCACTGCGCGACCGCGCTCGCGGCGGGCTTCCCGGGAGTGCCGGTGTTCGCGGCCTTCCGGGGCGAGATGCACCGCCTGGTGGAACTGGCGGCGGACGACGTGGCGTCCCGCCGGTTCGGCCGGCTGACGATCGCCCTCGCCCTGGTGGAACTCAACGAGGACCGGGGCGTTTTCGGCCCCGGCCAGGCCCCGGACGCCGACCTCCCCCAGCGCGTCAACCGCCTCCTCACCGCCACCCCGCGCCTGACGGCGGCCCGCCGGCTGCGCCTCACGGCCGCGGCGGCCATGGTCCCGGTGGTCCCGATCCTGATCGCGTTCGTTCCGGCTCTCCGGGCGCTCGGTTAGGGCGTTCTCCGCCTTCCGTCCGCGTCGCGGGGCGGGGACGAGGACCGCCTCGGACCGGTCTGTCGAGAGTCCGTCCGAGTCGGGTGGTGGTGACCCGCACCATCGGCCTGGCCTCGGCCGCGTGTCCCTTCTTCTGCTGCGTGATCCACTTCGTTCGGGGGATCATGAACTTCACGCGTTGTCGCAGACCGCTGCCGCGCATGCCCTTGGCCGTCACGACGCTCGTCGCCGGAGTCCCGGTCCTGTTGATCGGCAGCTTCGTCTCCGCGGTGTCCGGCGGCTCGGTCAAGGAGGTGGAGACCGCTTCGGCTCCCGGCCGCGACGACCGCGCCGGCTGGTCGTGACGCTGGGACACGATCTCGACCCCATCTGGTGCGTCGGCCTCCGCCAGGGGAACCCGCCGCTGGAACGCCAGTGGGCCGTCGGCTGCTTCAACGGCGACTCCGAGGACAGTTCACTCCGCGAGACCGTGTGGACGGCCCCCGACCGGATCCGCATGACCACCCGGGGAGGAATGGTCCACGAGGTGACCATCACCCCAGGCGGCCGGCCCGACCGGTCCGTCCGTGTCGGCCAGAATCCGAGCCGACTTGCTCCCCGCCCGCCGTGAACCCCATGGGGGTGGTCCGGGCGGCCGGGGGCTTCGGGCAGGATCAGGGGATGCGCATCTCCGCCGCCGTGTCCGGCGCCCTGGCCGTGCTGTTGCTCGTACTCGTGGCCGTGGGCTGGTCACCGTTGCTCTCCTTCGACCGGGACGTGGCCGAGGCGCTGCACCGCAGCGCCGTCGCGCATCCCGGGTTCACCCACCTCAACCGGGTCCTGACGGACTGGGTCTGGGACCCGTGGACCATGCGGGCCCTCACCCTGGTGGCGGTCGGGCTGCTGTGGTGGCGGCGCGAGCGGCGGCTCGCGCTGTGGGTGGTGGGCGCGTCCCTGGTCGCCTGGGGCCTGCAGCAGGGCCTGAAGGCCGTGGTGGACCGGCCGCGCCCGACGTGGCCGGATCCGGTCGACTCCGCGTCCTTCGCGTCCTTCCCGTCCGGCCACGCGATGACGGCGATGGTCACCTGCGGGCTGCTGCTCTGGGTGCTGACGCTGCACTGGCGAGCGACCTGGCGGGGCTGGGGGACGATCACGGGCGTGGCCGTCGTGTCGGTGCTCGGGGTCGGCTGGACGCGGCTCTATCTGGGCGTCCACTGGCCGTCGGACGTGCTGGCCGGCTGGCTGTTCGGCTGGTGCTGCGTGGCCGTGGCGATCGACGCGTACCGCCGGCTGGAGACCCGTACCCGTACCGCTCCCGCTGTCACCTCCGGGGCCGCGGGCGGCAAGGAAGGGGCGGCATAGTGCCGGCCGTCCTGGACGATCCCCCGTGTCGCCCAGGACGGACGACAGGTCCCGCCGCCGGCCACACGGGCAGGACGACAGGACACGCTGAGTATATTGGCTCCAAGCCAGTCAACGCAGGAGTCCAGCATGTCCCCGCGTAGCCCATCGGTCAATCAAGAGCTTCGGCGGCGCTCCCGCGAGCGCATCCTGCAAGCCACCGTGGACCTCGTCGACGAACGGGGCTACGAGGCGGCGACCCTCGGCGACATCGCCGCGCGGGCCGGTTCGGCGCGCGGGCTCGTCTCGTACTACTTCCCCGGCAAGCGCCAGCTGCTCCAGTCCGCGGTGCACCGGCTGATGCACCGCACCCTGGCGGCGGCGCTGGACCGCGAGCCGCGGACCGAGGACGGTCCGGAGCTCCTGGCGCGGGCGATCGACGCGGTGCTCGGGCTCGCCGGGGACCATCCGGTCCTCATGCGGACGCACATGGCCGGGATCCTCCAGGCGGAGGGTTTCGTGCGGTGCTCGGAGCAGCAGCGGCTCGCCGCGCTGCTGCGCGACACCGTGGCCCGTGCCGGCTCCGCGGACCCGGACACCGACTATCCGCTGCTGCGGGCCCAGCTCATGGGGACGGTGTTCGCGCTGCTGCTGCCCGGGGCGCCGATGCCGCTCGCCCCGCTGCGGGCCGAGCTGTTCCAGCGGTACGGACTCGCCTGGGAACGCGGCATGCCGCCGGACGGCGCTCCGCCCGGCGGCATGTCCCTGATGGTGCGTACGGCGTCAGGCGACACCGCGGCGCGGGTGGCTCCGGATCAGTCGTCCTCGCCCTGATCGTCCTGCGCGTCGCCGAAGTCGGCGAAGTAGTCGGGCTGCGTCTGGACGTTCAGCTCGTCCATCCGGACCCCGGCCGCCTTGTCGGTGCGCTTGTCGGAGAGCTTCAGGACGTCGAAGCCCTTGGCGATGTCGTTCGAGTAGATGTGGCCGTTGTAGTAGTACGCGGACCAGGAGCCGCCGATGTCGAGGGTGGTCGCGGAGAGCGGGCCGCGCTCGAAGTAGGCGATCTCCTTCGGCTTGCGGGAGTCGGTGAAGTCCCAGACGGAGACGCCGCCCTGGTACCAGGCCTGGACCATGAGGTCCTTGCCCTTGACCGGGATCAGCGAGCCGTTGTGGGCGACGCAGTTCTCGGTGTCGGCCTGGTGGCGCGGGATCTTGAAGTAGCTGCGGAAGACCAGCTTGCGCTTGTCGCCCTTGCCGGTGATGTCGTAGATGCCGTCGGCACCGCGGTTCGGGCCGACCTCGGCGTTGCAGGTGGGCGCGCCGCCGCCGCCGAGCTCGTCGGTGAAGACGACCTTGTCGGCCTTCTGGTTGAAGGTCGCGGAGTGCCAGAACGCGAAGTTGACGTTGTCCTGGACCCGGTCGATGACCCGGGGGTTCACCGGGTCCTTGATGTCGAAGAGGATGCCGTCGCCCATGCAGGCGCCGGCGGCCAGGTTCTCGCGCGGCAGCACGGTGATGTCGTGGCAGCCGGTGGTCTTGGAGACGCCCGGGTTGGTGGGCGCGCCCGGGTTGCCGCCGCCGTCGGGGCCCTCGCCCGGGAAGAGGACGGGGAAGTTCACGACCTTGGCCTGCTGCGGCGCCTTGCGCGG
Source organism: Streptomyces laurentii (assembly GCF_040635425.1). Lineage (NCBI taxonomy): Bacteria > Bacillati > Actinomycetota > Actinomycetes > Kitasatosporales > Streptomycetaceae > Streptomyces > Streptomyces laurentii. The sequence continues at coordinate 14,763 of NZ_JBEYHT010000014.1, forward strand.
GACCTTGATCACGGAGATGCCGTCGTGCGGCGGCCGGCAGTCCGGGAAGGCCGCGCTGGGCGAGTACGAGGAGACGTAGACGTACACGTCGTCACGCTTGGGCACGAGGGTGTGGGTGTGGGAACCGCAGTTGGTCTCGACGGAGGCGACGTACTTCGGGTTGGTGACGTCGCTGATGTCGAAGACCTTCATGCCCTCCCAGGACTCCTTGACCGAGGCCGGCTGCGGCACGCTGGCGCACGAGTCGTCGCTGCGGGAGGAGTCGGTGGACAGGAAGAGGAGGTCGCCGGAGACCGACACGTCGTTCTGGGAGCCCGGGCAGAGCACCTGGGCCACGGACTTCGGGGACTTCGGGTTGCTGATGTCGAAGATCCGGAAGCCGTCGTAGTTGCCGGCGAAGGCGTACTTGCCCTGGAAGGCCAGATCGGTATTGAGGCTGGGGAGGGTGTCCTTGGGGATGTTGGCGAGCTGCTTGATGTTCGAGCTGTGGACGATCTCGTCCACGCCGGGTATCTCGCCCGCGGCGATGGCGGCGCGGGCGTCGGCCCGCTGCTCGGCCGTGACACCGCTTCGCGCCGGGGCGTCACCCGGATCGGGGGTGGCGGCCGCGGGGCCGGCGGCGACGAGCATGCCGAGCAGGAGGCCGGCCGCGGCGCCTGCCGCTCCCATGCCTCGGAACCGTCTGTGCGGGGTACTCGTGATGCGCAACGAAGTCACTCCGTCCTCTGCGAGGTCTGTCCAGGATTGAACGACGGATGGACTCCGGCAGTATGGTCCTCGACATGCTCATCTCAACAGATGGCAACAAGAAAGTCATGAGAATTCCTCGCATCGCAACACCGTCGTCATCCGAGTGACCGAGTGACCGAGTAGCCCAAGTTCTCGTGGAGGTCGTGTTGTTGATCAGCCGTGTCCGTGGAACCGCCGCCGTGGCCCTGTGCGCCGTCGCCGTACTCGCCCTGTCCGCCTGCGACTCGGGACAGGAGGAGGGGAAGGCGACGACCAAGTCCGAGCAGAGCGCCAGGGGTTCGGGCGGACTCGTGGTGGCCCCCGGAAGGCCGGGCGAACCCGCGAAGCGGGTCTCCCCCGAGGAGGCGGCCCGGATGCTGCCGGACGAGAAGCCCAACAGCGCCGACTTCCGGTACATACAGATGATGATCGAGCACCATCGGCAGGCCCTCACCATGACCGCGCTGGTGCCGGAGCGGGCCGCCTCCCCTCAGGTGAAGAAGGTCGCCGAGCGCATCTCCTCGGGGCAGGGGCCGGAGATCAGCGCGATGCAGGGCTGGCTGACGAAGAACGGCGGTCCGCGCCCGCAGACCGGGCACGACCACCACACCATGCCGGGCATGGCGACCGAGGCCCAGCTCGCCGAACTGAAGGCCGCCCGGGGCAAGGCCTTCGACGACCTCTTCCTGTCGCTGATGATCAGGCATCACGAGGGCGCGCTGACGATGGCGGGTGAGCTGCTGACCCAGGGCAACAACGTGCTGGTGGAGGAGATGGCGAACGACGTGATCGCCCAGCAGACGGCGGAGATCGAACGGATGCGGTCGCTCTAGCCGCACACCGCCGTACGCACCGGCCGGCCGGTCATGCCCGGGCCGTCCGGTGCGTCGGCGTGCCCGGGGTCAGCTGTCGCCGAGGCGGACGGCCTGGGAATCCGCCGCCGTGAGGACGGCGTCGAGGAGGCCGGGGAAGAGCGCGTCGAGGTCGTCGCGGCGCAGCGAGCTGAGCTTCGCGGTGCCCTGGTAGGTCTGCCGGATGACGCCGCTCTCGCGCAGCACGCGGAAGTGGTGCGTGGTGGTCGACTTGGTGACCGGGAGGTCGAAGTACGAGCAGCTGAAGCCCCCGCTTCCGCCACGGGCCATCTCCCGGACGATCCGGAGCCGTACGGCGTCGGACAGGGCGTGCAGCACGCCTTCGAGCCGGATCTCCTCGCGCGCGGGATGGGCCAGGGCGCGGGGGTTGGTCGCGGTCGTCACGGCTGCGGCTCCACGGCTCTCGGGGACGGGTCGGTGACCCCATTGTACGAGGATCCTCGTAGTTTGACAGACGTCGTACTACGACGAGTATCGTACGAAGCACGTCACCTCCCCGGCTGCCCCGAAACGGAGTCCGCATGAGCGCCGTCCCCGCCCTCTTCGAGCCGTACACCCTCCGGTCCGTCACGGTCCCGAACCGGGTCTGGATGGCCCCCATGTGCCAGTTCTGCGCGGAGCCGGCCGGCCCGGCCGCGGGCATGCCGACCGACTGGCACTTCGCCCACTACGCGTCCCGCGCCACCGGGGGCGCCGGGCTGATCCTGCTGGAGGCGACCGCGGTCACGCCCGAGGGCCGGATCAGCCCCTTCGACCTCGGACTCTGGGACGACGCGCAGATCGACGGCCTGCGCCGGATCGCCTCCTTCCTGGCGGCGCAGGGCACCGTTCCCGGCATCCAGATCGGGCACGGAGGGCGCAAGGCGTCGACCCAGCAGCCCTGGGTGGGCCGCGGCCCCGTCGCCCCCGAGAGCGGTCTCGCCTGGCAGCCGGCCGGGCCGAGCCCCGTCCCCTTCGCCGAGGGCTACCCCGTGCCGGCCGAGCTGACGGTGGCGGAGATCCACGAGCTCACCGCCCGCTTCGCCGACACGGCGCGGCGCGCGCTGGCCGCCGGCTTCCAGGTGGTCGAGGTGCACGGCGCCCACGGCTATCTGCTCGGCGAGTTCCTGTCCCCGCACAGCAACCGGCGCACCGACGCCTACGGCGGTTCCTTCGAGAACCGCGTCCGCTTCGCCCTGGAGGTCGTCGACGCCGTGCGCGCCGTCTGGCCCGAGGAGCTGCCGCTGTTCTTCCGGATCTCCGCCACCGACTGGCTGGAGGAGCAGGGCTGGACCGCCGACGAGACGGTCCGCCTCGCCGCCCTCCTCCACGCGCACGGGGTGGACCTGCTCGACGTCTCCACCGGCGGCAACGGCGGCCCGGCCGACATCCCGGTCGGCCCCGGCTACCAGGTGCCCTTCGCCGCCCGCGTCAAGGCGGAGACCGGGATGCCGGTCGCGACCGTCGGCCTGATCACCGAGAGCGCGCAGGCCGAGAAGATCCTCGCCAACGGGGAGGCGGACGCCGTGCTGCTCGGCCGCGAGCTGCTGCGGGACGCCTCGTGGCCGCGCCGCGCGGCCCGCGAGCTGGGCGCCGAGATCCCCGCCCCGGCCCCGTACTCCTGGGCCATCTGAGTCCGGCAACACGCCCCTGACCAGGGGCGCGGCGGCTCCCGGACGCTGTTGTCCGCGGTGCGGTGCAGACTGGCCCGTATCCGCGACAACGGCGTCCTGGAGGTGTCGGCATGACCGACGTGCTACTGACCGTGGGAACCCGTAAGGGTCTGTTCACCGCCCGCCGGCAGAACGGCCGGTGGAGTGCGTTCGACGCACCGCATTTCAACGCCCAGGCGATCTATTCGATCGGGATCGACACCCGCCGCGCCCGCCCCCGGATCCTCGTCGGCGGCGACAGCGCGCACTTCGGTCCCTCCGTCTTCCACTCCGACGACCTGGGCGCGACCTGGACCGAACCGCCCAGTCCGGCGGTCGGATTCCCCGAGGACACCGGGGCCTCGGTGGAACGGGTGTGGCAGCTGCACCCGGCGCCCGCCCACTCCCCCGACGTCGTGTACGCGGGGACCGAGCCGGCCGCGCTCTTCCGGTCGGCGGACGGCGGCGAGTCCTTCGAGCTCGTACGCCCCCTGTGGGAACACCCCACCCGCGACCAGTGGGTGCCGGGCGGAGGCGGCGAGGCGGTGCACACCGTGGTGACCGACGCGCGCGACCCCGACGCGGTGACGGTGGCGGTGTCCGCGGCCGGTGTCTTCCGGTCCCGCGACGGCGGCGCGAGCTGGGATCCCGCCAACCGGGGGGTGTCGGCGGTCTTCCTGCCGGACCAGTACCCCGAGTTCGGGCAGTGCGTGCACAAGGTCGCGCAGGACGCCGGCGACCTGGACCGGCTCTATCTGCAGAACCACTGGGGCGTGTTCCGCAGCGACGACGGCGGCACCGCGTGGACATCCATCGGCGACGGACTCCCCTCCGACTTCGGCTTCGCCGTCGTCGCCCACCCCCACCGGCCGGACACCGCCTACGTGTTCCCCATCAACGCCGACATCGACCGGGTCCCGGCCGGCCGGCGCTGCCGCGTCTACCGGACCTCCGACGCCGGGGCGACCTGGGAGCCGCTCACCCGGGGTCTGCCGGAGGGCGACCACTACGGCACGGTGCTGCGCGACGCGATGTGCGCCGACGGGGCCGATCCGGCGGGCCTCTACTTCGGCAACCGCAACGGCGAGGTGTACGCGAGCGCCGACGACGGCGACAGCTGGCAGCTGCTCGGCGAGCACCTGCCGGACGTGCTGTGCGTACGGGCCGCGGTCCTCGGCTGACCGTTCCGACGGCCGCCCGCCGGGACGGGACTCCGCTCCGTCGGGCGTGACTGTCGTACTGCGCCAGTAGAGTGACGCCGTGGCAGCACGACCGTTGAACGAAATCGTCGAGGCCGGGTGGGCGCACGCGCTCGCGCCGGTGGCCGAAAACATCGCCGCGATGGGCGACTTCCTCCGGCAGGAGATCGCCGCGGGGCGTACCTACCTGCCGTCGGGGGCGAACGTCCTGCGGGCGTTCCAGCAGCCCTTCGACGAGGTGAGGGTCCTCATCGTCGGCCAGGACCCCTATCCCACGCCCGGGCACGCCGTGGGCCTGAGCTTCTCGGTGGCCCCGGACGTGCGTCCGGTGCCGCCGAGCCTGGACAACATCTTCCTGGAGATGCACCGCGACCTGGGCCATCCGCGGCCCTCGAACGGTGACCTGACGCCGTGGACCCGGCAGGGCGTCCTGCTTCTCAACAGGGCGCTCACCACGGCCCCGCGCAAGCCCGGCGCGCACCGCGACAAGGGCTGGGAAGCGGTCACCGAGCAGGCCATCCGGGCCCTCGCCGCGCGCGGCAAGCCGCTGGTGTCGATCCTGTGGGGCCGCGACGCCCGCAATCTGCGGCCACTGCTCGGCGACCTGCCGGCCATCGAGTCCTCGCACCCCTCGCCGATGTCGGCGGACCGCGGCTTCTTCGGCTCCCGGCCGTTCAGCCGCGCCAACGACCTGCTGCTCCGGCAGGGTTCCCAGCCGGTGGACTGGCAGTTGCCGTGACGTCCCCGGCGTCCCCCGTCCCCCCGGCGCCGCCCGGCCGCCCCGGTCTCGTCGTCGGGGTCGACTCCGGCGGCTCCGGACTGCGGATCGCGCTCGCGGTCCGGCGGGACGACTCCGCCGAGACCGTGGAGACGACGGCCTCGGCGGAGCCGGTGCGCACCGGGGCGGGCGGGATCGACGCCGGACACCTGCTGGAACGGCTGATTCCGGCCGTCGACGCGATGCGGCGGCGGGCGGGTGACGGTCCGGTCGAGGCCGTCGCCGTCGGGGCGGCCGGCATGGCGACCCTCGGCGACCGGCTGCGGGCCGAACTGCCCGAGGCGCTCGCCCGGGCCTGGGGCGTGCGCCGGCTCGCGCTCGCGGCCGACGCCGTCACCGCGTACGCCGGGGCGCTCGGACAGCGGCCCGGCGCGGTGGTCGCCGGCGGCACCGGCCTCATCGCGCTCGGCACCGATCTGTCCGGCTGGCGCCGGGCCGACGGCTGGGGGCATCTGCTCGGCGACTGCGGCAGCGGCGCGTGGATCGGGCGGGCCGGACTCGAGGCCGCGATGCGCGCGTACGACGGCCGGCGCGGTGGTTCGGCCGCGCTGCTGGCGTACGCCGAGCGGCGGTTCGGCCCGGCGGCCGGGATCCCCGGAGTGCTCTACCCGCGTACGGACCGGCCCGCCGTCCTCGCCTCCTTCGCCCCGGACGTCGCGGCCTGCGCCGGTGCGGACGACCCGGTGGCGACCGGGATCCTGACGCGGGCCGCCCGGCGGATCGCGGAGGCCGCGGAGGCCGTCTGCCCCGCCGGCACCGCGGCGGAAGTCGCGCTGACGGGCGGACTGTTCCGGATGGGCGCACCGCTCCTCGGGCCGCTGCGCGCGGACTTGGAGACGCTCCTCCCCCAGGCGCGCGAAGTCCCCGCCTCGGGCGACCCGCTGACGGGTGCGGTGACCCTCGCGGCCGCCCTCGCGGCGGACGCGCTGCGGCTGCCGGAGGATCCGCTCCTGCTGCAACTCACCAGGTGAACGGCGGTCCGTCGATCGTTTCGGACATAGGGGGACAGATGACGCCCGCTCGTACCCTCGCCGAACGGACCGATGGTCAAAACCAGTAGCATGCGGCGACATGAGCTCCCCCACTGGGCCTACTCCCGGCCTGCCCGTACGAATGCCGCGTCCCCGCCAGTCCGGGCGGCACCGTCGCCCTGAACCCGTGGCGGCGCCCGAGGGCGCTCCCGCGCTGGTTCTCGCCGTTCCCGGCACGCCGACGCCCGCCATACGCTCGCTGGCCGAGGAGGTCCTGAGCATCACCCGCTCGGAGCTGCCCGGCCTGGAGGCCGTGGTCGGTTACCTGGACGGTGACGACGACGCGTACCCCACCCTGTCCACCGTCCTGACGAACGCGGACGCGCTGCGCACCCAGCGGTACGAGATCGCCGTGGCCGCCGGCCGCGAGGTCGCCGCCCCCGAGGGCCCGGCCGCCATCGTGGTCCCGCTGCTCGCGGGGCCCGACAGCGCGCTGATGCGCCTGGTCCGCCAGGCCGTCATGGACTCCGGCAACACCGCCGAACTGACCGAGGTGCTCGGCCCGCACCCGCTGCTCGCCGAGGCCCTGCACGTCCGGCTGTCCGAGGCCGGTCTGGCCCGCGCCGACCGCGCCCGGCTGTTCACGGTCGCCACGGCGGCCGACGGCATCATCCTGGCCACGGTCGGCGGCGAGGAGGCCGTGCAGGCCGCCGGGATCACCGGCATGCTGCTCGCGGCCCGCCTGGCGGTGCCGGTGATGGCGGCGGCGCTGGACCAGGAGGGTTCCATCGCCGCGATCGCCGAGCAGCTGCGCAACGCCGGCGCGGAGCAGCTGGCGCTCGCCCCGTACCTGATCGGTCCCGAGCTGGCCGAGGGGCTGCTCGACGTGGCCGCGAAGGAAGCGGACTGCGCGGCGGCCGAGCCGCTGGGCGCGTACCCGGCGATCGGCCGGCTGGCGCTCTCGCAGTACATGGCCACGCTGGGCATCACGCCGCAGCAGCAGGGGACGCCGGCCCGCTGACCCCAGGGTCGTGACGGGACGGGCCCGTACCGGACGCACTCCGGTACGGGCCCCTTCGCTTTCCCGCGTGCTGCCGGACGCTCGGGTCAGCCGAAGACGACGCAGGAGGCGGCGGGGGCGGGCACCGATCCGGCGCGGGCGGGCAGGCCGGTCGCGGCGTCGACGGTGAACCAGGTGACGTCGCCGGAACGCTCGTTGGCCACGTACAGGTGCCGGCCGGAGGGCGCGAGCGCGAGGTCGCGGGGCCAGCGGCCGCCGCACGGTACGGAGGCGACCAGCCGGGCGGTGTCGCCGCCGGTCTCCAGGGCGAGGACGGCGAGGGTGTCGGCGCCGCGGACGGCGGCCCACAGGTGACGGCCGTCGGGGGCGACGACGACCTCGGAGGGGTAGTCGGGCCCGGTGGCGTCCTCGGGGACGACTCGGGTCTCGCCGAGCGGGGTGAGGACCCCGGCCTCGGCGTCCCAGCGGCAGACGGTGAGCGTGGGCTCCAGCTCGTTCAGGACGTACGCGTGCGTACCGGCCGGATGGAAGGCGAGGTGCCGGGGACCGGTGCCGGGGCGCAGGACGGTGGTGCCGTGCGGGCGCAGCGCGCCGGTGGCGGGGTCGAGGACGCTCACGGTGACGGAGTCCGTACCGAGGTCGACGGCGAGCACCCAGCGGCCGGTGGGGTCGGGCAGCACCTGGTGGGCGTGCGGGCCCCGCTGCCGGTCGGCGACCGGGCCCGAGCCGTGGTGGCGCGCCTGGTCGGCGACCGGGCCGAGGCGGCCGTCGGCGGTGCGGGCGAGCGAGGTGACGCTGCCGGAGGTGTAGTTCGCGGTGAGCAGGAAGCCGCCCACGAGCGCGAGGTGGGTGGGCCCGGCGGCGTCGACGGGGACGGGGGCGCCGAGCGGCCGGGGCGCGGGGCCGGTGACGCCGAAGACGGCCACGGCGCCCGGGTCGGCCTCGGAGACGGCGTACAGCACGTCCCCGTCGAGCGCGAGGAACGAGGGGTCGGCGACGGCGTCGCTCGCCCCGGTGAGCGTCAGGGCGCCGCTGCCCGGCGCGACGGTGGCGGCGAGCACCCCGGGGCCGCCGGCCGCGGTGAACGACCCGATGAACGCCCGCGTGCCCCCGGCATCCCGGCCGCCGGCCCGCCCCTGCTCCGTACCGTCCCGCTCCGCCCGCATGCCGTCCACGACGCCCCTCCCCTGTCCGGTGCGGCCGGTCCGGGCGGACCGGCCGTCGCCCGGCCGACGTTAGCAGGCGGTCTAGACCAAGTCCGTACGGCTGCGGGGCTGCGGGGTGGGCCGGGTGGCGTCAGGCGGCGTCAGGCGGCCGGGATCAGCGGGGCGCTCGGGGCGGTGCGCAGCGGCGTGGCCAGATCGACGAGGGCGCGTTCGAGGCCGTGCAGGTGGGCGAGGGCCGCCTCCGCGCCCGGGTGGTGCGCGGGCACCCCGGCCGCCTTGGCGACGGGGCGGCGCGGCGCGACGACCGGGACGAGCGCGTGGACGGCGTCCTCGACGCGCCGGGCGGCGGCCGCGAGGCGGGCGTCGTGGGAGGCGTCCGGGTCGGCCGCGACCGCGGCGAGGCCCCGGATCTCGCGGGCGCAGTCGTCGAGCAGGGCGAGCACCCGGCGGGCCCGGGCCTTGCGGGCGCGCAGCGGGCTCAGCGGGTGGACCAGCGGGGCGAGGGTGAGCCGGGCGCGGGCCAGCAACAGGTCGAGGGCGGCGGCGTGGACGGCCGGGTCGGCGTCCGGGTCGCCCGCGAGCCGGCGGGCGGCGGCCGTGGTGCAGGCGTGCACACAGGCGACGGCGCGCTGGATCCAGGCGTTGGTGGCCGCGTGGGTGGTCACCGGCAGCAGGACCAGGCCGACGGCGGCGCCGAGCGCGCCGGCCGCGGTCTCCTCGAAGCGGAGCAGCAGCAGGTCCGGGTGCAGGACGCCGAGCAGCCCGTACAGGAGGGAGGCCAGGACGGTGACGAAGAACATCATCCAGCTGTACGAGAGCGGGGCGGTGTAGAAGAGGCCGAAGACGCACACGGCGACGAGGACGGCCGTCGGGGCGGGCGCGCCGCCGACCGGGAGCGCGACGAGCAGTCCGGCGACGATGCCGGTGACCGTGCCGAGGACCCGGCGGAAACCGCGGACCAGGGTCTCGCCGCGCGAGGCGGTGTTGACGAAGATCCACCAGGCGGTGGCCACGGCCCAGTACCAGCGCTCGGGGGACACCAGGTGTCCGGCGACGAGGGCCACGGCACAGGCGGCCGTGGCCTGGAACGCCTGCCGGGTGGTGGGCCGGGCGAGGCCGGTGCCGGGCAGCGGCGCGGGCGCGGCGGGCGGCGGGACGCGCCGTTCGACGCACCAGACGCCGAAGCGGACGGCGCCGGCCGCGGCGAGCGCCAGGAGCACGGCCGCGTACAGCTCCGGCAGCTGCGCGGGCAGCGCGTGCAGGAACTGGGTGACGAAGAACTGCATGAAGGCGAAGATCCCGAGCGCGTGGCCGCGCGGTCCCCAGCGGCGCGCGTACACGCCGGCGAAGACGACGAGCAGCCAGGACAGGTCGCGCGGGACCGGCAGGTCGTGCAGCGAGGCCGCGAGGGCGAGCACGGGGAAGCCGGCGAGCGGCAGCAGGGCGGTGGTGACGGCCTGGCCGCGGACGGTGGAGTCGCCCACGGTGAACAGGGCGAGCAGCGCGGCGAGGCCCGCGGTGAGGGAGGCCACCAGGGAGAACCCGGCCAGTCCGGTGAGCGTGACCGCCAGGCCGATGCCGACGACGGCGCGGGTGGCCACGCGCAGCCGCACCCGGCCCGGGTCGGGTGCCACGCACATCCGGCGCAGCGCGCCGCCGCAGGCCGATACTGCCTTCTTCATGACGGTCGTTCCGCCCCCGCTTCCGTACACGCACCCTCTTTCGCCGTGGATGGACTCGAAGCCCGTCCGGACCGGCCGGGCCGTGGACACGACGAAGGCGCCGCGGTCCGGGATCCGGCGTCCTCGCCGGTCCGGCGCTTGCGCGGCGCCTTCTGTCCAACTCTTCCGAAAGGAAAGCATCCCTGCGTACGACGGCTCAACCGAGGCTCGGATGACTGGGCCATTGGTACAGTCGATCCGTTGTCGGTACGGCCAGAAGGGAGCCAACGGACCATGGCGGTGGACACACTGGACACTCGCATCCTGCGCCTGCTGATCGAGCAGCCGCGGACCAGCGTCCGGGAGTACGCGCGGATCCTCGGGGTGGCCCGGGGCACGGTGCAGGCGCGGATCGACCGGCTGGAGCGGGACGGGGTGATCACGGCGACGGGGCCGGTGCTGTCCCCGGCCGCGCTGGGGCACCCGGTGCTCGCGTTCGTGCACATCGAGGTCACCCAGGGGCATCTGGTCGACGTCGGGGACGCGCTGGCGGCGGTCCCCGAGATCGTGGAGGCGTTCTCGATCACGGGCGGCGGCGATCTGCTGACCCGGGTGGTGGCGCGGGACGCGGGTCATCTGGAGGACGTGATCCAGCGGCTGATCCAGCTGCCCGGCGTGGTCCGTACGCGGACCGAGATCGCGCTCCGCGAGCGGGTGGCGCACCGGCTGCTGCCGCTGGTCGAGGCGGTGGGCCGCGGGGCCGGCCCGGCGGACGACCGGGCGGAGCGGGCGGGAGAGCCGGGGCAGCCGCGCGGGTGACCCGCAGATGCCAGGTACAAGATGCCAAGTGGATTGCAGATGAGATCACGTTCGGCCTAATGTGACGCACATGCAGTCCTACACCATCGGGCAGGCCGCGCGTCTGCTGGGCGTGAGCGCGGACACGGCGCGGCGCTGGGCCGACGCCGGACGGGTGCCCACCCACCGCGACGAGAGCGGCCGCCGGCTGATCGACGGCCGCGACCTCGCCGCCTTCTCCGTCGAGATCGCGCGCAGCGCCGCCACGGGCGGCGCGGGGGACGAGGAGGAGCCGTACACCTCGGCCCGCAACGCGTTCCCCGGCATCGTCACGGCGGTCAAGCTCGGTGACATCGCCGCCCAGGTCGAGATCCAGGCGGGCCCGCACCGGCTCGTCTCGCTGCTCACCCGCGAGGCGGTGGAGGAGCTGGGCCTGGAGGTCGGCGTGCGCGCGACCGCCCGGGTGAAGTCGACCAACGTACACATCGACCGCGCCTGAGCCCCCTCCCCCGCGGTCGCCCCGCGCACCGGCCGTCCCGCGCCGCCCTCGTCCCGCGCCGCCTTCGTCCCGCGCCGCCTTCGTCCCGTCATCCCGAGGAGTCCCGCCCATGTCGTCCCTCTTCTCCGCGCGCCCCGGGCGCCGTGCCCTCGTCGCGGCCGTGACGGCCGGACTGCTGCTGCCGCTGGCGGCCTGCTCCGGCGGCGGTTCCGACGCGGGTGACGGCGGCAAGGACGGCGGTGACGCGGCCGGCGGGAACCGTTCGGTGAAGATGACGGTCCTCGCCGCGGCCTCCCTGACCGACGTCTTCAAGACCGCGGGCGCCGCCTACGAGAAGGCCCACCCCGGTACGAAGATCACCTTCTCCTTCGCGGGCTCGCAGGAACTGGTCGCGCAGGTCGCCCAGGGCTCGCCCGCCGATGTCCTGGTCACCGCCGACACGGCGAGCATGGACAAGGTCAAGGCGGACACCGAGACCCCGTCGGTCATCGCGAAGAACCGGCTCGTCATCGCCACGGTCCCGGGCAACCCGCACAAGGTCGCCGCCCTGAAGGACCTCGCCGACCCGAAGCTCAAGGTCGTCCTCGCCGCGCCCGAGGTGCCCGCCGGCAAGTACAGCCGGAAGGTCCTCGACGCCCAGAAAAACACCGTGAAGCCGGTGTCCCTGGAGCCGAGCGTGCGCGCCGTGCTCAGCAAGGTCCAGCTGGGCGAGGCCGACGCCGGCCTCGTCTACAAGAGCGACGCCCAGAGCGCGGCCGGCAAGGTCGACGCCGTCGCCATCCCCGACGCGCAGAACGCCGTCGCCGCCTACCCGGCCGCCGCCCTGAAGCAGTCGCCGAACGCCAAGGACGCCGCCGCGTTCGTGGCGTGGCTGAGCACCCCGGAGGCGCAGAAGATCCTCCGGGACGCCGGCTTCCAGCAGCCGTAGGAACCGCGCGCGATGCCGAACCGGCCCCGTACCCCCCTCGCCCTCGCCGTCCCCGCGCTGCTCGCGGTCGCCCTCCTGCTGCTGCCGCTCGCCGGCATCCTCGCCCGCACCGAATGGGGCGAGATCGGGACGCACCTGAGCCGGCCGGGCACGGTCGAGGCGCTGAAGCTGTCGCTGGTCGTCTCGTTCTGGGCGCTCGGGCTGTCCCTGCTGCTCGGGGTGCCGCTGGCGTGGCTCCTGGCGCGGGTGCCGTTCCGGGGCAAGGCGTTCGTCCGCAGTCTGGTGCTGCTCCCGATGGTCCTGCCGCCCACCGTCGGCGGCGTGGCGCTGCTGCTCGCCTTCGGGCGGCGCGGACTGCTCGGACCCTGGCTGGAGGACACCTTCGGCATCATCCTGCCCTTCCACACCTCCGGCGCGGTGCTCTCCGCGACGTTCGTGGCCATGCCGTTTCTGGTGATCAGCCTGGAGGGCGCGCTCGCCGGACTGCGCCCCCGGTACGAGGAGACGGCGGCGTCGCTGGGCGCCTCGCCGCTGCGGGTGTTCGGGACGGTGACGCTGCCGATGGTGGCGCCCGGGCTGCTCGCGGGCGCGGCGCTGACCTGGGCGCGGGCGCTCGGCGAGTTCGGGGCCACGATCACCTTCGCGGGCAACCTGCCGGGCACCACCCAGACGCTGCCGCTGGAGGTCTATCTGCTGCTGCAGGACGACCCGGAGGCGGCGACCTCGGTCTCGCTGCTGTTGCTCGTCATCGCGATGACGGTGCTGGTCGCGCTGCGCGGACGCTTCGCCGCGGCTCCCCGGTCGGGCCGGGCGACCCCCGGGACCCCCGGCGCGGCCGACGTGCCCGGGGACCCGGCGGGCGCCGGGGTCGGAGCCGTACCCCTGCCGGACACTGCCCCGGCCCCGGACCCGGACCCTGCTCCGGAGCAGGAGGCCGCGGGACGCTGGGCGCTGCACGCCGAGGTCGACGGCTTCGTCCGGCTCGTCCTGGACGCCGAGCCCGGCACCACGATCGCCGTCGTCGGCCCCAACGGCGCCGGGAAGACCACCCTGCTGCGCGCCCTGCTCGGGCTGACTCCGCGCGCCCATGCCGCCCTCTCCCTCGGGGACACCGACGTCACCGCGCTGCCGCCGCACCGCCGGCAGGTGGCGTGGGTGCCGCAGGACGGCGCGCTGTTCCCGCGTCTGACGGCGCTCGCCAACACCGCGTACGGCCTGCGGGCCCGCGGGGTGCCGCGCGCCGAGGCCCGGCGTGCGGCCCGGATGTGGCTGGACCGGCTCGGCGTCGGCGCGCTCGCCGAACGACGTCCGGCGCAGCTGTCCGGCGGGCAGGCCCAGCGGGTCGCGCTGGCCCGGGCGCTGGCCGCCCGCCCCCGGCTGCTGCTGCTCGACGAGCCGCTGGCCGCCCTCGACCAGACCACCCGCGCGCAGGTACGGCACGCCCTGCGCGGGCATCTCGCCGGGTTCGGCGGGGTCTGTCTGATCGTCACCCACGACCCGGTCGAGGCGGTGTCGCTCGCCGACCGGGTGCTCGTCCTGGAGGACGGGCGGGCGCTCCAGGACGCCTCGCCCGCCGAGGTCACCCGGCATCCGCGCTCGCCGTGGGTGGCCCGGATGCTGGGCCGCAACGCCTGGCCGGGCACGGCGACCGGCGACGGGCTGGCACTCGCCGACGGCGGCACGCTGGTGGCCGCCGAACCGCTGCCGGCCGGGGCGGCGGCGCTGGCGGTCATCCCGCCCGAGGCGGTGGCCGTGCACCGCGAACGGCCGGGTGGCAGCCCCCGTAACGTCTGGCCGGGCACCGTACGGGAGATCACCGCGAGCGGCAGCCGGCTGCGGGTCCTGGTCACCTCGGACCGGGTGCCGCCGCTGGTCGCCGAGATCACCCCGCAGGCGGCCGCCGACCTGGGTCTCGCGGACGGCACGCCGGTGTGGACGGGCGTGAAGGCGACCGAGGTGACCGTCGTCCCGCTGTGACCGCGGCGGCTGCTGTGACTGACGACCGAGACCGACTACCGAGTCGGACCGCTGTGCCTCCGCGACACGGCCGATCCCCCGCCAGGCCCTCAAGGAACCTCCGGACCCGGTCACTTCGTTTCCCCACCGTCTTGATGAGTGGATCAGTGGGACGCGAAGATGCGGGTGGCATCGATACGAGGGGGTCCGGTGAGTCTGGGAACGGTGGCGGTGACAGGAGCCGCGGGCACGATCGGTTCCGCGGTGCGGGAGGCGTTGCGGCACGAGGCGGACCGGCTGGTCCTGCTCGACCGCGTACCGCTCACTCCGGAGACCGAGAACGAGGACGTGCGCACGGTGGACCTGCGGGACGCCGACGCGGTGGAGTCGGCCCTCGCGGGTGTCGACCGGGTGCTCCACCTGGGCGGCGTGCCCGACGAGGCGCCCCTGCCGGAGCTGCTCGAAGCCAACGTGCTGGGCACCCACCACGTCCTGGAGGCGGCGCGGCGGCTCGGGATCGCGCGCGTGGTGGTGGCGAGCAGCAACCGGGTGACCGGCTTCCACCCCGCCGGACATCCCACCGGCCCGCGGGAGCCGGTGCGTCCCGACGGCCTCTACGGGGTGAGCAAGGTGGCCGTCGAGGCGCTCGGACAGCTGTACGCCGACAAGTTCGGGCTGTCCGTGATCTGTCTGCGCATCGGCAGCTTCGAGCGCGTCCCGACCGAGCCCCGGCATCTGTCGACGTGGCTGAGCCCGCGTGACGCCGTCGGCTACATCCGGGCCGCGCTGGCCGCGCCGCCCACCACCCGCTTCGCCACGGTCTACGCCGTCTCGGCCAACACCCGCCGTTTCTGGGAACTTCCCGACCCCTCGGAGCTGGCGTACACCCCTGTCGACGACGCCGAACTCCACTCCGCCGGCATCCCCGGGTCGGATCTCCCGGTCGACGTGACCGCGCCGCAGGCCGGCCCGTACGCCGACCCCGAGTTCACCCTCAAGCACCTGCGGCGCTGACCTGCCCCGCTCTCCTTCCTTTCCCTTCTCCATAGGATGCGCCATGGTGACCCCGCCCCGACTCGTCCCGCTCCTCGCGCAGTTCGACTTCGCGCGCGAGCGGCTGCTGAACCGGCTGACCGGGCCGGTACGGGACAGCGGGAACGGGATCGAGGTCCCGGTCGCCGGGCTGACCGACGAGGAGTACCGGTGGGAGCCGGCACCCGGCTGCTGGTCGGTGCGCCGGCGCACGAGCGGTCCGGGGCCCCGGGCCACGCTGCTGACCGGCGACCGTACGGGCGACTGGGGCCGGGACGCGACGCCGCCGCCGCATCCCGAGCCGGCGCCGTTCACCACGATCGCCTGGCGGCTGAGCCATCTGATCGAGATGTTCGAGCTGCGGACGGACCACACCGCCGGCAGCCGTACGCGCACCCGGGACGACGTGCGCGTGCACGGGGACGCCGACTCGGCCGTGACGGCGTTCGCCGCCGCTTCGGCGGCCTGGCGCGCGATGCTGACGACGGTGAGCGACACCGATCTGGACACGGTGGGCTACAGCAGTTACCCGCACGGCAGCGACCCGGAGGACGTGTTCATGGACGTCGTCTGGTGGCTGAACCAGGAGCTTCTGCATCACGGCGCGGAGATCGCGCTGCTGCGGGACCTGCACCGGGCGCGCGTGGGACGATGAGAAAGGAACCCTCCCTCCTCACGCACAGCAAGGAGGCGACATGTCCAGGATCGACGCCTCCGTCGACATCTCCCGCCGCCCCGACGAGGTCTTCTCGTACGTGACCGATCCCGCTCATCTGGCCGAGTGGCAGGAGAGCGTGGTCACGGCCCGTACGACGCGGGGCACCCCCGGCAGCGTGGGCTCGCAGGCCACGATCACCCGTCACCTGGGGAAGCGGGATGTCACCACGACCATGCGGATGACGGAAGCGGACCCGCCGCACAGCTGGCACCTCCGCGGCGTCGACGGGCCGGTGCGCGGCGACGTCCGGGGCACCGTCGAACCGCTCGACGGCGGCGCTCGCTCGCGGCTGACGCTCTCCGTCGGCTTCGAGAGTCACGGCCTCGGCAAGGTGATCGCGCCGCTGGTCGTCCGGCCCGCGGCCCGCAAGGAGATGCCGCGCAACGAACAGCATCTGAAGGACATCCTGGAGCACGGCACCCGCCCCACGGACACCTGACCCGGCCCCTTGACCTACCGGTCCCCCGGCGCCCTGACCGACCGTTCCGCCGGCGCGCGGACCGTCACTCCGGCGTGCGCGGCGCGTCGGTCGTCGTACGGGCGAGCAGCATGGCCACGTCGTCCTGCCCCGGGCCCTCGGGCAGTCCGGCCAGCAGGCCCGCGCACAGGGCGTCCAGGGGACGGGCCGGATCGCTCAGTGTGCGGGCGATCCGGGCCATGCCCTGGTCGAGGTCGCGCTCGCGGGACTCGATGAGACCGTCCGTGTAGAGGACGAGCAGCCCGCCCGCGGGCAGGGCCACCTCCTCCGTACCGAACTCGTGCGCTCCGGTGCCGAGCGGCGTGCCCGGCGGGCCGTCGAGGAAGGTGACGGTGCCGTCCGGGGTGACGACGGCGGGCGGCGGATGACCGGCCCGGGCGATGGTCCAGCCGGCGCAGGCCGGGTCGTGGACGGCGTACACGCAGGTCGCCATCTCGTCCTCGCCCAGGTCGGCGACGACCGCGTCGAGGGAGCGCAGCATGTGCGTCGGCGGGATGTCGTGCCGGGCCAGGGCGCGGACGGCGGTGCGCAGCTGGCCCATGACGGCCGCCGCGTGGATGCCGTGGCCCATGACGTCGCCGATGACGAGGCCGGTGCGGCCGCCGGGCAGGGCGACCACGTCGAACCAGTCGCCGCCGACGTCGTGGACGCTGGCGGGGAGGTAGCGGCCGGTGAGTTCCAGGCCGGGGACCTTGGGCAGCGCGTTGTTGGTGAGGCTGCGCTGGAGGGTGCGGGCGGCCTGGCGCTGGGTGGTGTAGAGGCGGGCGTTGTCGATGTTGAGGGCGGCACGGGCCACGACCTCGTCGATGAGGACGCGTTCCTCGTCGTCGAAGGGCTCGCGGGTGCGCAGCCGGGTGACGGTGACGGTGCCGAGCACCGTGCCGCGGGCGACGAGCGGGATGAGCCGGGCGGAGCCGATTCGGGTGGCGAGGTATCCGCGGAGGGTGTCGAGCCGGGGATCGCGAACGAGGGCGGGGATGTCCGCGCGGTGCAGGTCCATGGCACGGGCGTCGGTGATGACCCGCTCGTACACGGAGTCGTACGGGATCTGGAAGGTGCGGCCGACGGCGAGCGGCTGCACGGGGGCGCCCGGATCGGGGAAGGATCCGGCGAGGCGGCGCAGGACGTTGCGGGTGGCGGCGGTGGACTCGTCGGGCTCCAGGATCGCTTCGAGGAGCTGGAGGTCGGCGGAGTCGGCGAGCTGCGGAACGAGGAAGGACACCACTTCCTCGGCGGTCTGCCGCAGGTCGAGGGTGGTGCCGATGCGTTCGCCGGCCTCCGCGAGCAGGCTGAAGCGGTGCCGGGCGCGTTCCATCTCGATGTGCGCCTGCTGGCTGTCGGTGATGTCGATGACGGAGGCGATGAGACCGAGGGCGTGACCGGTGTGGTCGCGCAGCGGGGCGTAGGAGCTGGACCAGATGTGGTCGTGCTCGGGGTCGGCGGGGGTACGGCCGACCCGGCGGGCGTCGACGACGGCGGTGCCGCTGTCGAGGACGCCACGCATGAGGTTTTCGAGGGCGCCGGCGTTGACGCCCGGCAGGACCTGGGAGAGCCGGCGGCCGACGTGGGCGGAGCGCGCGACGCCGTTCATCCGGGCGAGGGCGTCGTTGACGCGGACGAAGCGCAGGTCGAGGCCGAGAGTGGCGAGTCCGATGGGCGACTGGGTGAAGAGGGATTCGAGGGTGGCGAGGGATTCGCGCATCGTGAGGACTTGGGAGGTCTCGAAGGCGATGAGCATGGCGCCGGGGCGGCCCTCCGGGTCGGCGGCGGGCACGATCCACATCTCCATGGTGATCGGGTGCCCGTCGCGGCGCAGGACGGGGAGGGTGCCGACCACGGTCTCGCCGGCGTGGACCTTGCGGGTCAGTTCGTCGGCGAGGCCCCGGTTGGCGGGCGGGACGAGCAGCGTGCCCGCCGCCTGGCCGAGGGCCTCCTCGGGGCGGAATCCGAGCAGGTCCTGGGCGGCCAGCGACCATTCGACGATCCGGCCGTGGGTGTCCTCGCGCCACAGCGCGATGGGCAGCAGGTCGTTGAGCACGCCCGCGTACCCGAGCGCCGCCCCGGGCGGCGGCGCGCTGCTCGGCGACTGGTGAGTGTCCAACGCATCGACCTACGCATCGACCGGGCCCCGAGGGGCGCATTCCGCGCTACTTACCGAATCACCCTATACGAGACATAAAGGACAGGTAGGGCGAGGGTGGCGGACCACCGCCGGGCGGGCCACCGGGTGAACCGGCGCCGAGGAAGGAGCCACCCGGCGGCGGGCCCGGCGGCGGGGTCAGGCTCCGGCCGGGTCGGGACCGGCGGCCGGCGCGCTCTCCGCGACCGCCGCGGCGGCCGCCATCCGGGCGTCACCGTCGGCGCGGGAGCGCTTGGCGGTGCGGATGGTCCACAGGGCGAGCAGGCCGAGGGTGCCGTAGATGAGGAAGGGACTGACGACCACCATCGTGTCGATGGAGAGCAGGTACGACAGGACGATGCGGACGATCGCCTCGACGACGTAGGCGACACCCCACACGACGGTCATGCGCCGCATGACGGCCCGGAAGCCCTCGAACCGCCACAGCCCGTTCCACCAGGCGGCACCCTCGGGCGTGCCGTCGGTGGCGAACCGGCGGCCGAAGTAGAACATCATCGGCTTGGACGCGAGCAGACTGCCGAGGAAGACCGCGCCGGACAGTCCGGTCACGGCGGAGTCCTTGACGATCAGGGCGCGGGCGGAGTGGGCGCCCACGAGCGAGACGACGGCCGTGAGGGCGAGGAAGATCAGGGTGACGATGGCGAACTCGTCGAGCTTGCGGTGCCAGACGAGACTGATGACGGTGTCGAGGACCGGCCACGCCCCGCTCAGGAGCAGGGCCGAGAACTCGGTCCAGCCATGGTCCGTGAGCGTGTTGTACGTGAGGATGGGCGCGAAGATGTTGAGGCCGATCGTGAGCACCCAGCCGATCGCGGCGGCGGATCTGGAGCGGGCCGGGGCGCCGGGCTGCGGCTGTGGAGCGGACATGACTTCCCCCTGATTGTTGCGGATCACCGCTGGTCGGCGCGCTGGTCGCGGCCTTTCGCGGTGTGGTGCGGTTTCGCAAGCTAGGGCCGGGGCGCCGGAGCCACAAGGGACGTTCGACAAAATGATCTTCAAGCGTCCCCAAAAGCGCGATCCGGCGACGCGCCCCCTTAGCCGCGAGCCGTCACTCAAACAGCACACCTGATGCACACCGAGTCATATCGGCAGGTCGAATGCTTCCCGCGCCGGGCCGTACGCCCTGGCGAACGGTGATCATCCACGCGCACCCTGGGGAAATGCCGGACGGCCGGACCACGCCGGATCCGTCCGGCACGCCATAGGCCGCCGTCGCTGTCGCTGTGGGGAAGTGGGCCGTATGCCGGATGTGGACGTGTGTGTGGTCGGAGCGGGGCCGGTCGGCCTCACCCTGGCGATCGCCCTGCGCGGGCTCGGGCTCGGGGTGCGGATCGTCGACCGCGCCCCGGCCGCCAAGCGTGAGGCGCGCGCCCTCGTCCTCTGGCCGCGGGCGCTCGAGGCCCTGGACTCCCTCGGGGTCGCCGGGATCCTGCGCCGCAACGCGGTGGAACTGGCCCGGGTCACCATCCACGGGCGCGGCCGGCGGCTCGGGGAGCTGACCACCGGCTGGCACCGCTCCGCGCACAACCGCCCCGTCAACATCGAGCAGCACGACATCGAGCGGCTGTTGTGCGCGGAACTGGCCGGCCGCGGCACCGAGGTCGAGTGGGACACCGAGGTCACGGACGTCAAGGTGCACGAGGACCGGGCCGAGTTCACCCTGACCCGGCCCGACGGCACCGCAGAGTCGGGCACCGCCGCCTGGATCGTCGGCTGCGAGGGCACCGCGAGCGTGGTCCGCGACCGGCTGGGCATCCCCTTCGAGGGCCGGCGGCGCACCGGGCTCCAGGTCGTCCAGGGCAACGCGCACCCCGAATGGCCTCTCGGCGAACAGCAGGGCCACGGGCACATCTTCCTGGCCCCGCGCCGCTCCCTCCTCGCCTTCCCGCTGCCCGACGGGGCGTACCGCTTCTTCTGCTTCCGCGACGACCCCGACCCCGCGCTGACCGCGCCGCCCACCCTGGACGAACTGCGCGACCTGGTGGCCGACACCGCGCGGATGCCGCGGCTGCGCCTCACACCCCCCGAGCGGCCCTGGCTGAACCGCGCCCGGTTCAGCGACCGGATCGCCACCCGGCTGCGGCACGGCCGCGGACTGCTCGCCGGGGACGCCGCGCACGCCTGGGCGCCCGTCGGCGGCCACGGCATGAACGTGGGCATGCTCGGGGCGCACAACCTCGCCTGGAAGCTGGCCGCCGTGCACCGCGGCGAGGCCGACGACCGGATCCTCGACACGTACGACACCGAACAGCGGGCCCTCGCCGTGCGCTACGTCCGCGAGATGCGGCTCAACTTCATGGAACTGCCGCTGCCTCCACTGGGCTACCGGGCCTTCTCCGCCACCGTGCCCGTCGTGCTCGCCCTGCGCGGCTTCCAGCGCCGGCTCGACCGTCAGCTGAGCGACCTCGGCCGCAACCACCGCCACAGCGCCCTGTCCTGGCAGCGCTCCACGCCCGGACTCGTCCGGGAGCGCGGCCCCCGGGCCGGCGACCGGATGCCCGACATCCGGGTGCGGTCGGGCGGGCCGGCCGCGGGGCCCGTACGGCTGCACACGCTGCTGCGGTACGACGCGTGGACACTGCTCGTCGACGCGGCGCGGGCCGCCGACCCGGCCGTACGGCGCTCGCTGGAGGAACGGTGCCGGCGCGGCCCCGTCCCCCTCCGGCTGCTGCCCGTCACCCCCGCCGACGCCGCCGAGGCCCGGCTGTTCGGCCGCCCCGGCGACCTGCGGCTCGTCCGGCCGGACGGGTACGTGGGGCTGGTGGCGCCGGTGGCCCGGCCCGAGGCGCTCGACGCGTACCTGGTCACGCTCGCGCCCCGGCGCCCCGACGCCCATCCCCCCTCGGCCCCGTCCGCCCCCGGCGCCTCGTCCCCCCAGTCGTTCTCGTCGCCCTCGCCTTCCTCCCCACCCCCCTCCGACACCGCTCAGTGACGGGAGTCAGCCCATGTCCCAGCAACGGACGCGCACCCGCGGCACCGTCACCGTCATCGGCGCGGGGATGGCCGGCCTGGTCGCCGCGTACGAACTCGAACGCCTCGGCCACCGCGTGGAGATACTGGAGGGCAGCCGCCGGCTCGGCGGCCGCGTCCGCACCCACCGCTTCGGCGCGCACGAGGGTGCCCCTTTCGTCGAACTCGGCGCCATGCGGGTCCCCACCGCCCACCACCGCACCATGGACTACATAGACCGGCTGGGGCTCGGCGACCAGGTGCGGCCGTTCGTCACCCTGCTGTCCGAGGAGAACGCCCTGCTCGCCACGAGCGGCGGCCACGTCCGGCTGCGGGACGCGCCCCGCCGGCTCATCGCGGACGTCCGCGCCTCGCTCGCCCGCGACGACTACCGGGACGAGACCGTGGTGTTCGGCGCCTGGCTGGCGGCCGTCGTCGACGCCATCGCGCCGCCCGCCCTGCGCACCGGGCTGCGCGCCGACCTCGCGCGCGACCTCCTCGACCGCGTCGAGCGGATCGACCTGACGCCCCATCTGCGCGGCGACCACAAGGACCGCATCGACGTGCACGGCCTGTTCGCCGCCCATCCGGACATCCGCTCCGCGTGCGGCACCCGGCTGAACGGCTTCCTCGACGACATCCTCACCGAGACCAGCCCCGAGCTGATCCGGCTCGCCTGCGGCATGGACCAGCTGGTGCAGCGGCTCGCCGCCCGGATACGCGGTCCGATCTGGCTCGGCCAGGAGGTCACCGGCGTGGAGGTGTCCGGCGACCAGGTGCGGCTGCGCATAGGGCGCGGCCCGCTGGCCGTCGTGCGCCCCGCCGACCTGGTGCTGTGCACGGTGCCGTTCTCGGTGCTCCGCGGGATGGTCCTGCGCGGCTTCGACGAGGACAAGCTGTCCGTCGTCCGGGAGGTCGTCTACTGCCCGGCGACCAAGGTGGCCGTGCACGTCCGCGAGCCGTTCTGGGAGCGGGAGGGCATCCGGGGCGGCGCCTCCTTCAGCGGCGGGCTGATCCGGCAGACGTACTATCCCGCCGCCCCGGAGGACGGCGCGCACGACGCCGGGGAGCGGGGCGCCGCGCTGCTCGCCAGCTACACCATCGGGGAGGACGCCGACATCCTCGGGCGGATGCCGGTCCGCCGGCGGCACCGCGTAGTGCTCGACGAACTCGCCCGGATGCACCCGCAGTTGCTGCGCCGCGGGATGGTCCGGGGGGTGACCGGGGTGGCGTGGGGCGAGCATCCGTGGACGGTCGGCGGCTGCACCATCCGCTGGGGGCGGGACGCGGCGGCCTGCGAGGAGGAGCGGCTGCGGGCGACGCGCCCGCAGGGGCGGCTGTTCTTCGCGGGCGAGCACTGTTCGTCGGAGCCCGCCTGGATCGAGGGTGCGGTGGAGTCGGCCCTGGTGGCGGTCCGGGCGATCGAGGGGCGTACCGGCGCCCGGTTCGCGTCCGGCCAGGGCCCGGAGATGTGGGAGGCGGCGGCGTGAGCGTCTTCGACACCCCCCGGCTGTACTTCGCCGGCACCGCGCTCACCCGGCTGCCCACCGGTCCGCGCGGGGCGGCCGGGGCCGGTCTGCTCGATCTGGCCACGAACACGGTCCTGGTGCCGGACGGCCCGGCCGCGGACTGCCACGCGCTGCTGGCCGAACGGGGGGCGCGCGGCGGCCACTTCTCCGGCAACGGCCACTTCTCGGTGGACGCCCGGATCACGGCCGTGGAGGGGCCGGAGGGCCGCCCGGCGGACCCGGCGGACCCCGGCGGCGGTCCGGCCGGGGGCACGGCGGGGGCGGCCGATCCGCTGGTGGGGCGGGCCGTGGACCTGTGGGGGCACTACAACCCGTATCTGGGCACGACCGCGAACCGGGCGCGGGTCTTCGACGTCGACCCGGCCTCGGCCTGGACGACGACGCTGATGGCCGGCCGGTTCGCGCTCGGCCGGGAGGGCCGGTCGCACGACTCGGGGTACGTGTGCCTGGGCGACGTGACGGGGTTCCAGCCGCCGCGCTGGCAGTCCTTCGCCCCGGTGCCGTCCGTACTTCACCAGTTCGCCGTGCCGGCGGGGCCCGCCCTCGACTGGCCGGACGGGCCGGCCGCCGGCTCCCCCGCGGCCGTCGCGCTGCGCGCCGCCGCCGGGCGACACGGCGGGCTCCTGGTGCAGTTCACACTGGCCGCGGACGGGGAGCCGGGGACGCCCGGGCACGGGCACACGGGTCCCGGCGACGCCCCGCAGCGCTGGCGGCTGCACGGGGTGATCGCCCCCTGGCGCCCCGAGGAGCCGCGCACCCATCCGGCGGGCCGGCTGCTCGTCCCGTACGGCTGCGCGGGCTCGTCGGGTTCCGAGGGGGCCCCGGATCGCCCGGGCTCTTCGGGCTCTTCGGGCGGGGGCGCGCGGGGGCGGCGGGCGGGGATCTGCTCGGTGTGGGTGACATCCGACCGGGCCGTGCTCAACCTGCCGTTCGGCCGGCCCGGGACCGGTGACCTGGAACTGCGGACGACGGTGACGGACCGGCTGGTCGCGGTGGTGCGGGACACCGGCGCCCGGGGCCCCGGGGTGGTGACGGTGCCGGTCGCCGGGGCGGGCGCGGCCCGGGCGGACGACGAGGGGCTGTGCCTGGTCGGCGCGGACGGGACGGGGAGCGGCCGGGTGGTGTGGCTGCGGGAGCGCGAGACGGTCGTGGTCGCGGACGACGCCGCGCTGTTCGTCGAGCACCCGGACCGGGAGCGGGGCGAGGACCACGCCGTGGAGGTGGCGGTCCGGGCGTTCGTCCGGGGCCGGCCGGCGGCCGGACGGACGGTCGTCGTCCGGCAGTTCGCCAACCCCCGGGCCCTGCCCCGCGATCCGGTGGCCTCCGCGCCGGACGCGCGCAGTGGCCGGCTGCGGATCGTCGAGCTGCGTCCGGGGCGGCTCGCGGAGGGGGAGGCCGCGCCGGGGGCGGAGCCTGAGGCGGGACCTGAGGCGGGAACTGAAGGAGCGGAGGGTGCCGGGGCCGGCGAGACCTCCGGGACTCCTGAGACCCCTGGGACTTCTGGGGCCGCTGAGGCTCCTGAGATTTCCGGGGTTCCTGAGACTGCCGACGCCCCCGGCGCGTCCGACACCACCGACGCCGCCGACGCCTTCGGCGAGCGGTGCCGGGTGGTGACCGACGAGCAGGGGTGCGGCTGGTTCACGCTGCGCGGGGCGCGGGCCGGGACGGCCCGGCTGCTGCTCGCGGCCGACACCGAGGACACCCCGCCCTGCCCGCTGGACGCCCCCGGTTCGGCCGCCGCCGCGTACGACGACGCGGACGCGCTGGGCTGGTGGGCGGGCGCGGGCGGGGCGCACGTCCGGGTACTCGCCGACGACTGGCACCTGGACGCCGTACCGAACGAGCAGGTGTCCTTCGAGCTGCTGCACCGGGAGGTCTTCGCCTGCTACGAGCAGCTGTATCCGTTCATGCGCGACGAGGTGTTCAGCCTTGAGGACCGGTGCAAGGTCGAGACGTACGCGAAGCTGATCTGGCAGATGTGCGATCCGGCGAACCGGGACCGCACGTACTACATGCCGCAGTCCCGGGACCTGACGCTGCCGAAGGCCCGGCTGCTCCTGACGTATCTGCGGACGCGGGCCGCCGCCGACGCGGTGCTCCCGGTCAGTACGCCCGCGGCGGCCTCGGCGGCGCCGCGGATCACCACCCGGGCGCAGTTGCGGACGGCGCTGTGGCTGGCGGTCTCGGTGGAGCTGGCGACCTCGCTCCAGTACCTGTACGCGGGGTACTCGCTGCCGACGCACGCGGCCGGGTTCGCGTACGTGCGGCGCGGGGTGTGGACGCCCCGGCAGCTCCGGCTGGCCTGCGGCGACGGTGGGGAGACGCTGCGCAAGGGGATCCGGGACAGCGTGTTCGAGGTGGCCCGCGAGGAGATGATCCACTTTCTCGTCGTCAACAACATCCTGACGGCGATGGGCGAGCCGTTCCATGTGCCGGCGATCGACTTCGGCGCGCCGGGACGGCTGCCGATGCCGCTGGACTTCGCCCTGGAGCCGCTGGACCTGGCGAGTGTGCAGCGGTTCATCGCCATCGAGCGGCCCGAGCGGCTGGCGGGCGGTGCCCAGGGTGCCGGCCCGGCGGAGGAGAGCGTATGGCCCGGCGGCTCGTCCGGCCCGGCCGGGCTCCTCGGCTCCGCCGGATCCGCGGGTACGGGAGGCCGTGCCGTCTCCGCCAAGGAGGCGACGGCGACGCCCTTCGGTTCGCCGAGCGAGCTGTACACGGCGATCCGCGACGGGCTGACCCGGGTCCCGGACCTGTTCCTGGTGGACCGGGGCCGGGGCGGCGGCGAGCACCATCTCTTCCTCGGCCGGACGGTGGACGCCCGGCACCCCGACTACCAGCTGGAGGTCGACGACCTGCCGAGCGCCCTGTTCGCGGTGGACTTCGTCACCGAGCAGGGCGAGGGCGGGGTGCTCGACGCGCCGGGTCCGGTGCCCGAGTCCCACCACGACACCTTCGTCCGGCTCGGCGAACTCCTCATGAGCGAGCGGGCGGACGGCCCCGGCGGGCAGGGCGCGCCGTGGAGTCCGGCGTATCCGGCGCTGCGCAACCCGACGCTGGACCCGACCCATCCGGGCCGGGCGACGATCCGCGATCCGCACGCCCGCGAGGTGACGCTGCTGTTCAACCGCTGCTACTTCCTGATGCTCCAGCTGATGGTGCAGCACTTCGCGGAGAGCCCGGACGCGAGTCTGCGGCGCTCGCCGCTGATGAACACGGCGATCGACGTGATGACCGGCATGATGCGCCCGCTGGCCGAGCTGCTCGTGACGCTGGACTCGGGCTGGCGGGGGCGTACGGCCGGTCCGTCCTTCGAACTGGAGGAGCCCCCGGTGGCCCTCCCCCGGCCCGACGTGGCCCGCCGGGCGTTCGCGATGCGCTTCGGGCATCTGGCCCGGATGGCGCGGGCGTGCGCCGGGGTGCCCGACCGGGTCCCCGAGTTGATGGCCTTCTACGCCGAGCGGTTCCGTGCGGAAGGAGAACGGTGAGGCGATGAACACGTACACGTACCGCAGGCCGGGTGAGCGCGGCGGCTGGGAGACGGACGTCCTGGTCGTGGGCGGCGGTCCGGTCGGTCTGGCGCTCGCGCTCGATCTCGCCCACCGCGGGGTGGACTTCACCCTGATCGAGGCGGGCGACGGCGTCCCGGCCGATCCCCGGGTCACCACGGTCGGACCACGTGCCATGGAGATGTTCCGCCGCTGGGGCGTGTCCGGCACGCTGCGCGCCGCGGGCTGGCCGGACGACCACTGTCTGGACGTGGCCTGGGTGACGGCGATCGGCGGACACGAGATCCACCGGCTGCCGTTCGGCACGGTCGCCACCCGCCCGCTGCCCGAGCACACCCCGGAGCCGGAGGCGATCTGCCCGCAGCACTGGATGGCGCCGCTGCTCCTCGACCGGCTGGGCCACTACCCGGCCGGGCCGGTGCGCACCCGCTGCCGGCTGCTCGGGTTCACCACCGCGCCCGGCGGGGTGACGGCGACGGTGGCCCGGGCGGACGGCACCCGCTCCGAGGTGCGCGCGCGGTATCTGGTCGGCTGCGACGGGGCGGGGTCGTCCGTGCGGAAGATCTGCGGGATCGACGTGCCCGAGCTGTATCCGCCCCGGATGCTGCGCAACATCGTGTTCCGGGCGCCCGAACTGCCGCGCCTGCTCGGCCCGGACGCCCCGCTGCTGTACTTCCTCACCTCGCCGACCGGGCTGCGCTATCCGCTGCGCGTGATCGACGGCCGGGGGACGTACCGGCTGACCGCCCCGGTGACCGCCGAGTCCGCGCTGACCATGGTGCGGCGGGCGGTGGGCCTCGACACCCCGCTGACGGTGGAGGCCGACGGGGCCTGGCATCTGACGCACCGGGTGGCCGACCACTACCGCTCCGGCCGGGTGTTCCTGGCCGGGGACGCGGCGCACACGCTGTCGCCGTCGGGCGGCTTCGGCATGAGTACGGGGGTGTGCGACGCGGCCGACCTCGGCTGGAAGCTGGCCGCGGCGCTGGCCGGCTGGGCGGGGCCGGGGCTGCTCGACTCGTACGAGACCGAGCGGCGCCCGGTGGCCGTGGCCGGGATCACGGAGGCCAACGTGAACCTGCGCCGCACCCAGGAACGGCGGCTGTCGCCCGCGCTCCTCGACGACACTCCGATGGGCGAGCGGGCGCGGGCCGCGCTCCGCCGGGAACTGGCCGCCTCCGATGTGGGGCGCGAGTTCGACCGGCCGGAGATGCACTTCGCGTACCGGTACGTCTCGCCGGTCGTCGCGGCCGAGTCCGCCGACGGGGCGGGGCCCTCATCCGGGGCCGGGGTGAACGCGTCGGCCCTGCCCGGGGCGCGGGCCCCGCACGCGTGGCTGGCGCCGGGGCGCTCCACCCTCGATCTGTACGGGCGGGACTTCGTCCTGCTGGCGTTCACGGACGCCGTCGCGGAGGGCGTGGGCGCGGCGGCGGGTGAACCGTACGGGCTGGCACGGGCGTTCGCGGAGCGGCGGGTCCCGCTCCATGTGGTCCGCTGCACGGTCCCGGAGGTCGCGCGGCGCTACGAGCTGCCGTACGTCCTGGTCCGCCCGGACGGGCATGTGGCCTGGCGGGGCACCCGCCCGCCACGCGACCCCGGCGCGCTGGTCGATCTGGTGCGGGGAGCGGGCCGGTGAGCGCCGGGCCCGCCGAGGGAGGACTGCCGGCCTTCGATCCGGCCCGGCTGGACCTGGCCGACCCGTACCCCGTCTACCGGCGCTACCGGGAGGCCGGGCCGGTGCACGCGGTCCGCCCGGCGGTGGTCCCGTGCGGCACGCGCGGGCCGACGACCCGGTACGTCTTCGGGTACGCGGAGGTGGCGCGGGTCCTCGCCCGGCGGGAGTTCGGCAGGACGGCGCCGGGCGCCGGCTCGGCGGCGCCGCTGCCACCCGGGTACGCGGTGCTGCGCGCGGTCGTCGAGAACTGGCTGGTGTTCCTCGACCCGCCCCGGCACACGGCGCTGCGGTCGCTGGTGGCGCCCGCCCTCGCGGCCGGTCCGGTGGCGGCGCTGCGGCCCGCGATCCGGCGGACCGCGGGGCGGCTCGTCGACCGGCTGATGACACGCGAGAGCGTCGATCTCGTGGGGGAGTTCGCGGCACCGTTCCCGCTCCTGGTCATATCGGGCGTGCTCGGGGTGCCGGAGGAGCGGCAGGGCTGGTTCCGGGAACGGGCGCTCGCGCTGCAACGGGCGGGCGGGGCGCGGGTGGACCGGACCCTGGCGGGCATGGTGGAGGCGGACCGGGCGGCGGCCGAGCTCACCGCGTACTTCCGGCGCGAACTGGACGCCCGGCGCGGGCCGGGCCGGGACCGGGGGGATCTGCTGTCGGCGCTGGTGCGGGCCGCCGACGAGGAGACCTCGCTGTCGCCCGAGGAACAGACGGCGACCTGTGTGCATCTGCTGACGGCGGGACACGAGACCACCACGGGGCTGCTGGGCAAGGCGGTGCTCGCCCTGCTCGGCCGGCCGGAGCTGCGGGGCGAACTCCGGGCGGATCCGGGGATGTTGCCGGGGGCGGTGGACGAGTTCCTGCGTCACGACCCGCCGGTGCAGATGGTCACCCGGTGGGCACTGCGCGACACCGAACTCGCGGGTCACGCGATCCCCTCGGGCGACCGGATGGTCCTGGTCCTCGGCGCGGCGAACCGGGACCCGGCGTACTTCCCCGACCCGGACCGGCTCGACGTCCGCCGGGACACGGTGCGGCACTGCGCGTTCGGGCTGGGCATCCACTACTGCGCCGGGGCCGGCCTGGCCCGCGCGGAGGCCGAGGCCGGGCTGGCGGAACTCCTCGCCCGGCTGCCCGCTCTCCAACCGGGCGTACGGCCGGAAGTGTCCGTGCGCTACGCGCCGGACTGGGTGTTCCACGGGCCCGAGCGGCTCACCGTGACCATGCCGCAGGCGGGCCAGGCTACCCTGCGCCCCATGGCGCGGGACGCACCGCGCGCCCACTGGCAGCGCATCTACCAGGAGAATCCCGGCATGTACGGGGAGGAGCCGTCGGCGCCCGCGCGGTACGCGGCCGACGTGTTCGCGGCGGCCGGCGCCCGGGACGTGCTGGAGCTGGGCGCGGGTCACGGGCGTGACGCGCTGTACTTCGCCAGGCGGGGCTTCACGGTGCGGGCCGCCGACTTCAGCACGGTGGCCCTGGGGCAGCTCGCCGCGCGTGCCGAGGCCGCGGGGCCGGCCGGGCGGGTGACCACCGCCGTGGTGGACGTACGCGAGCCGCTGCCGTTCGCCACCGGGTCGGAGGACGCCGTCTTCGCGCACATGCTGATGTGCATGGATCTGTCGACGCGGCACATCGAGGAGCTGGCCGGCGAGGTCCGCCGGGTGCTCCGGCCGGGCGGCACGTTCGTCTACACCGTGCGGCACACCGGCGACGCCCACTACGGCACGGGGGTCGCGCGCGGCGACGACATCCACGAGCACGGCGGCTTCGCGGTGCACTTCTTCCCGCGCGAGCTGGTGGAGCGGCTGGCCGAGGGCTGGGAGCTGCGGGAGGTCCACGCCTTCGAGGAGGGCGAGCTGCCGCGCCGGCTGTGGCGGGTCACGATGAGCGTGCCGGCCGCGTCCGCCGGCTGACCCCTGCCCGACACCCGGCGGACACCTGGTGGACGCCGCTCCTCACGCCGCCCGGACCGCCGTCGTCCCCTCCAGCGCCGCCGCCGCTTGACCGGCGAGGTCGACGGCGACCAGGCGCGATTCCAGGGACGGCGGCGGGGAGCCGGGGGCGGGGGTGAGAAGGAAGCGGCCCTGGTAGTGCCCGCCCGCGACGGCCCGGAGTTCGACGGGGCCGTCCGGCCAGCCCTGCCGTTCCAGGTCCCAGATCCACCCGTCGACCTGGACGGTGCCGTCGGGGCGGAGCCGGGGCGGCCGACCGAGGAGCGTCCCGTACTCGAAGCGGCAGTCGGCGAGTCCGAGGAGCTCGACGAGCTGGGAGCGGACGACCCGGACCAGGTCGTCGGGCGAGCGGCTGGATTCGGCCAGCCGGGTGGTGGTGTGCAGCCGCTCCAGATGGCGGGCGTCGCGGAGCGCGACGGTGCCGAGCAACCGGCCGCGGGCGCCGAGCCGGGAGACGATCAGCCCGACGAGCAGCAGCAGGACGGCGGTCTCGACGTCGGCCCGGCCGCGGATGTCGAGGCTCTGGTAGGGCGCCGTGAGGAAGAAGTCGAACCAGAAGGCCGCCGACAGCGCGGCGAGCGCGCCGGCCGGCCGGTGGCCGAGCGCGGCGACGGCGACGACCACGACGACCAGCAGCAGGGCCAGGTTGGTGGAGGTGAGGCCGGTGCGGACCGGTACGAGCGCGAGCGCGACGAGGAAGGGCGCGAGAACGGCGGCCGCGAGCGCGGCCACGTCCCGGAGCGGCATCCGCATGATCCACCTCCGACGGGCCGGAGTCCCGCGCGCCGGAGCGCACGGGCACGTACGCCCTCAGGTTGCGCCGGTTGTGAGCAGCGCAACGCCCGGCGGGGGGATCTTGACGGTTTCCTGACGCCAACGGCCGGGTTCCTTACGTGACCCTTGCATACGCTGACTCGGCCGCCGTCCGCGTGATGGCCGAATTCCGACCCCCCACCGCCACAGCGGACAGCAGGAGCCTGGATGTCCACCCCTCCCCCCACCCGTACCGACCGCCTCCGTGCCTGGATGCTGGAAGGGCTGTCCGACATGGGCAAGGGGCGGCCCGGCACCGCCCCGCCTCCCCCGGGCGGCCCGGCACCCTCCGAGCCTTCGGGAGCGAAGGAGGGCACCACGAGCGCGGAGAGCGCGACGGAGGGAACGACCGAGGGTGCCGGCGCGGCGTCCGGAACCGGCCACCAGGGCCAGCCCTGGTGGCGGGTGATGTGCCTGACCGGTGTCGACTACTTCTCCACCCTCGGCTACCAGCCGGGCATCGCCGCCCTCGCGGCCGGACTGCTCTCCCCCATCGCGACGGTCGTGCTGGTCGTCGTCACCCTCGTGGGCGCGCTGCCGGTCTACCGCCGGGTCGCGGAGGAGAGCCCGCACGGCGAGGGATCGATCGCGATGCTGGAGCGGCTGCTGTCGTTCTGGAAGGGCAAGCTGTTCGTCCTGACCCTGCTGGGCTTCGCCGCGACGGACTTCCTCATCACCATCACCCTGTCGGCCGCCGACGCCTCCACCCACCTCGTGGAGAACCCGCACCTGTCGGCCACCCTCCACGACAAGCAGATGGTGATCACGCTCGTGCTCATCGCGCTGCTCGGCGCGGTGTTCATGAAGGGCTTCCTGGAGGCCATCGGCGTCGCGGTGGCCCTGGTCGGCGTCTATCTCGCGCTCAACCTGGTGGTCGTGACGACCGGCATGTGGCACGTCCTGACCGAACGGCACGTGGTCACGGACTGGACGACGGCCCTGACCGCGCAGCACTCCAATGTCTTCGCGATGGTCGGCGTGGCGCTGCTCGTCTTCCCGAAGCTGGCGCTCGGTCTGTCCGGCTTCGAGACCGGCGTGGCGGTGATGCCGCACGTCAAGGGCGATCCGGACGACACCGAGGCCCGCCCGACCGGCCGGATCCGCGGCGCGAAGAAGCTGCTGACGACGGCCGCGCTGATCATGAGCGTGTTCCTCATCTGCACCAGCTTCGTGACCACGGTCCTCATCCCGCACCAGGAGTTCGAGGCCGGCGGCCAGGCCAACGGCCGTGCGCTCGCCTATCTCGCCCACGAGTACCTCGGCAACACCTTCGGCACCGTCTACGACGTGTCGACGATCGCGATCCTGTGGTTCGCGGGCGCCTCGGCGATGGCCGGACTGCTCAACCTGATGCCGCGCTATCTGCCCCGCTACGGCATGGCCCCGCACTGGGCCCGCGCCGTGCGCCCCATGGTGCTGGTCTTCACCCTGGTCGCCTTCCTCGTGACGTGGATCTTCGACGCGAACGTGGACGCGCAGGGCGGCGCGTACGCGACCGGTGTGCTCGTGCTGATCTGCTCGGCGGCCATCGCCGTGACGATCGCGGCGCGCAAGGCCGGCCAGCGCCGCTGGACGATCGGCTTCGGCGCCATCTCGGCCGTGTTCCTCTACACCACCGTCGTCAACGTGATCGAGCGGCCCGACGGCGTGAAGATCGGTGCCTGCTTCATCGCCGGCATCATCCTCATCTCGCTGGCCTCCCGGCTGGCCCGCGCCTTCGAGCTGCGCGTCACCGACATGGACCTCGACCCCATGGCGGAACGATTCGTCCGGGATGTCTCGCACCGGACGGCGCGGTTCATCGCCAACAAGCCGGGCCGCCGGGACGCGGCCGAGTACCGGGAGAAGACCGAGCAGATCCGCGCCGACAACGACATCCCCGAGCACGAGGACCTCGTCTTCGTGGAGGTGACGGTCACCGACCCGTCGGAGTTCGAGGCGAGCCTGACGGTACGGGGCGAGGTGCTGCACGGCCGCTACCGGGTGCTCACCGTGGAGAGCGCGTCGGTCCCCAACGCCCTCGCGGCCCTGCTGCTGCACGTCCGGGATGCCACCGGCATCCGCCCGCACATCTACTTCGAGTGGACGGAGGGCAGCCCCTTCGCCAACTTCCTGCGCTTCTTCCTCTTCGGGCAGGGCGAGGTCGCGCCGGTGACGCGCGAGGTGCTGCGCGAGGCGGAGCCGGACCGGTCCCGGCGGCCCCGGGTGCACGTGGGCTGACCGCCGCGCGCCGCCGCGTGGCCCGTCCTGCCGCGCAGCCCGTACGACGGTGCGCCCGGTCGTACGGGCTACGCGCGCGTACGGGCCGCGTGGCCTCCGCGCGCGTACGGGCCGGCCGGCACCGCCCGCGTACGGTCACGTCACACCGCGTGGACCCGGACCCCGCCGACGAAGGTCTGCTCCACGCGGGCCCCGGCGATCTCCCCGGGCGGCCCGGTGAGGATGTCGCGGTCGAGGACGACCAGGTCGGCGAGGTACCCCGGGCGCAGACTGCCCGCGTCGTCGTGGCCGTTCGCGTGCGCGGAGCCCGCCGTGTAGGCGGCGAGGGCGGTGGGGGGATCGAGGCGCTGCTCGGGCAGGAAGACCCGGTCGTCGGCCGCGTCGGGCTGGACACGGTTGACGGCGACGTGCAGCCCGGCGAGTGGGTCGGGGCTGCTGACCGGCCAGTCGCTGCCCGCGACCAGGGTGGCCCCGGCCCGTACGAGCGCGCCGAACGGGTACTGCCAGGCGGCGCGTTCCGGCCCCAGGAAGGGGATGGTCAGCGCGTCCATCTGCGGCTCGTGGGCGGCCCACAGGGGCTGGATGTTGGCGAGCGCGCCGAGCCGGGCGAAGCGGGTGAGGTCGTCGGGGTGGACGACCTGGAGGTGGGCCAGGTGGTGCCGGTTGCCGCGCCGTCCGTTGGCGGCGACGGCTGCCTCGATCGCGTCCAGGGCCTCGCGTACGGCCCGGTCGCCGAGCGCGTGGAAGTGCACCTGGAAGTCGAGGGCGTCCAGCCGGGTGACGTGCGCGCGCAGGGCTTCGGGGTCGACGAAGCTGAGTCCGGCGTTGGCGGTGGCGCAGCCGCAGGCGTCGAGATAGGGGCTGGTCATCGCGGCGGTGAAGTTCTCGGCGATGCCGTCCTGCATGATCTTCACCGACCCGGCCCGGAACCGGCCGTGACTCAGGGCCGCGCGCCGGGCCACCAGTTCGGGAATCTGCTCGGCGTCCCGCGCCCGGTCCCACCACAGCGCGCCGGTGACCCGGGCGGTGAGGCTGCCGTCCCGGGCGGCGGCGAGGTAGGCGTCCGAGGGGTCGGGCCGGCCGCTGAACTCGCCCAGGATCGCGTCCTGCCAGCCGGTGATGCCGAAGGCGTGCAGCAGTCGCTGGGCCCGCAGCAGTCCGGCGAGCCGGTCGGCGGGCGTGGTGGGCGGAACGAGCCGGGCGACGAGGGCGGTGGCGCCTTCCTGAAGCATGCCGGTGGGGACGCCGCCGGCGTCGCGTTCGATCCGCCCGTCGGCGGGGTCGGGGGTGTCGGCGGTGATCCCGGCGAGTTCCAGGGCCCGGGTGTTGGCCCAGGCGCCGTGGTGGTCGCGGTTGACCAGGAGGACGGGCCGGTCGGCGACCACGGAGTCCAGTTGACGGCGGGAGGGCAGGCCACCCTCGAAGCTGTCCATCGACCAGCCGCCGCCGGTGATCCACGGCTCGTCGGGGTGGGCGGCGGCGTACGCGGCGACGGCGCGCAGATATCCGTCGGCGTCGCCGGCTCCGGTGAGATCGCACTCGGCCAGTTCCATGCCGCCGAACACCGCGTGGATGTGCGCGTCCTGGAAGCCGGGGATCAGCAGCCGGCCGCCGAGGTCGACGACCTCGGTGCGGGGCCCGATGAGTTCCCTGACCTCGTCGTGGCCGACGGCGGTGATCCGCTCGCCGGTGACCGCGAGGGAGGAGGCCCGGGTGCGGGCCGGATCGCCGGTGAAGACGGGACCACCGGTGAAGACCAGGTCGGCCGTGCTCATCTGGTGCTCCTGGAGGGGCTGGGGGCGGCCCGCGCGTACGGGCCCGCCGGGGCGGAACCGTACGGGACGCGTCATGCAACCGGCGCCGCCGGCCGGACGTCAAGAGCGTGGGCGTAACAGGCGAACGGAGGGAACGAAGGGTCCGCCCGAGCCCGCCCCGGTCTCCGCACGGTCAGGGACGCAGTTCCCTGGCCTCGAAGCGGCCCTCCCCCAGTACCAGGACGAAGGAGACCTGCTGCCCCTCGGAGAGCCCCTCGCCCTCGACGTCCTCGGCGCGGAAGTAGACCGGTTCCTCGGAGCCGATGGCGAGGACGAATCCGTAGCCGGCGCCGCGGTCGAAGGACTGGACGAAGCCGACGCTCCTGTCCGTATCCATGGGGGGGAATCCTTCCGTCGCGCGGGGGTGGGTGTCTTCTCCTCGCTACCCCTCGCGGCGGCCGGGATCCCGCCGGTGCGCGGGATGCCACCGGAGTGCCCCGCGGATCACCCGCGGGGCGGAACCCCGGTCGCGGACGTCAGATCCCCGGGATCTGACGCGCCCGGAAGGCGGCGCGGACGGCGTCCGCCGCGCTCGTGCCGTACATGCGCTGCGCCGTCGTCACGGTCTGCCGTGCCGCGTCCTCGAAGGAGGTGCCGGGCGCGAAGCCGAACTGGGCGTTCACGATGATCCGGTCGGCGGTCCTGGCCCCGAGCGCGCCGCGGATGTCCCACAGGGCGCGGGACCAGATCTCGCCGTCGGCGTGGACCTCGCCGACCCGGTCGGCGTACACCTTGGTGCCGTCGAGCCGGCGCAGACAGTGCGGGGTGCCGCTGTACGGGGTGGAGTCCCAGTCGGCGACGCAGGCGGCTTCGGTCTTGACGGCCCAGCCGTAGCGGCCGGCGGCGTGCGCGCCGACCTCGACGGCCAGGTAGTCGCCGAAGGCCTCGCCGATCGCGCCGGCCTCCGGGGAGGTGCCGAAGCCGGGGACCTGGGCGTTGTGCACGGCGTGGCCGTACTCGTGGACGATCACCTCGGCGTCCTCGGCGTCGTCGACGCCGCCCTTGCCGAAGCGGATCTCGTTCTTCTTGTCGGTGAAGAAGGAGTTGTCCGCGCCCCACTGGTTGATCCGGATGGCCTGCGGGCGGTCGTTGGCGCCGGGCAGGTCGGAGCCGAAACCGAGGCCCTGGAGGTACTCCTGGGCCTCGTTGACCCAGAAGTACGCCATGACCTGCTCGAACTGGTCGTCGCTCCGGTTGTACGAGCCGGCCGCGGCGAGCTTGGCGGCGGGGCCCGTCTCGGACTTCACGGAGGCCCAGCGGCCGGTGAGCGTGCCGCTGCCGTCGAGGTTGCGCAGCTCGGCGAGCGCGTACGCGGACGCGGGCACCGCGTCGGCGGCGTCCTTGGCGTCGGTGAGCGTCTGGTCTCCGGTGGCCTGGACCGGGTTGACCATGAAGATGCGGGCCTGCGGGCCGGTCGCCGCCGGGGCGGCGGGGGCCGGACCGGCCGCGGTGGCGGCACCGGCCGGGGCGATCAGCGCCACGGCGGCGGTGGCCGCGGCGATCAGGCCGCGGGATATGCGGCGTGCCATCAACGTCCTCCCGTTGGGGATGCGAGGGTCGAGCGGGGGGTGGCGTGGTGCGGGCGTGATCATCGCGCAGGGGCGTGCCCCGCGTCGAGGGCCTCGGCATCACGGTTTCACCGCCGCTTCCCGCCGGGTGGGAGGGGCGCGGTCAGCTCTGCCGACTGCTGTCGTCCCGGAGCCAGGTGTCGAAGTCGCCGGACCGGATCGCGCGGCGCGCGGCGCGGCGGGCGACGAGGGCGGCGGTGAGGAAGACGACGAGGGCGGGCAGCAGGGTGGGGTCGGCGCGCAGCAGGGCGCGCAGGTCGCCGAGGCCGGTGCGGGCGGAGGGCGCGTCGGACGACCGTCCGGCGTCCGACTCCCTTTGTCTCCGCTCCAGTTGGGCGGTGGAGGTGGCCGCGCGGATCCGGCGGCGGATGAGGTCGCGCCAGGTGCGGGGCGGGCGGACGACGACCCGGGCGGTACGGACCACGGTCCGCTCGCCGTCGGCGAAGGCGAGGGACGCGGCGAGGTCGTCGGCCATCAGGGGCGGCAGGGCGGCGATCCGGGCGTGGCCGGTGCCGGACACGGCGATCACCCCGCGGCCGAACAGGCCGCCTTGGACGGCGGGGAGCCGTTGCCAGACCCGGTAGTAGGCGCGGACGGGCCAGCTGCAGCCCGTCATCGGCAGGTGCCGTTCGGGCGCGGCGGCCAGGACCGGGTCCGGTCCGGTGAGGGCCGCGGCGAGGGCCCGTACGTCGGCGGCGCCGAGTTCGACGTCGGCGTCCACGTAGATCCGCGGGAAGCCGCGGGCATGCGTGTCGCCCAGGCGCAGCGCCTGGTGCTTGGACGGGACGGGGGTCTCGACGACGCGGACGCGCGGGCCGTGGGCGGCGGCGACGGCGGCGGTGCCGTCCGTGCAGCCGTTGCAGACCACGAGGATGTCGAACTCGTCCTCGGCCGTGCCGCGCAGGAGTGTGGCGAGGAGCCGGCCGAGGGTGCGTTCCTCGTTGTGCGCGGGGATCACGATGCTGGGCACGGCGTCAGTATGACCGTCCTGTCCCTCTCCCGCGTTTCTTTCGCGTATCTCCGGGACTTTTCCACAACTCCTGGATGGGCTGCCCGAGTTGGTCTAGATTGAGCGCTGCCGGATCCGCCTGGGTCGCGACATCTCTCTCGTCCTGGGCGGTTTCTGCGTTCTGTGCGGGCCTGGCCGCGGCTGGGGAGACTTGT
This sequence comes from Streptomyces laurentii, assembly GCF_040635425.1. Lineage (NCBI taxonomy): Bacteria > Bacillati > Actinomycetota > Actinomycetes > Kitasatosporales > Streptomycetaceae > Streptomyces > Streptomyces laurentii. The sequence continues at coordinate 52,527 of NZ_JBEYHT010000014.1, forward strand.
GACCGGTCCGCACCGTTCAGTTCAGGCGGAAGAGCCGCGTACCCTCATCGGCCGCCGCCGTCCTTCCCCTGCCCGCGAACCGTCGCGTCCGTGGGCCGACCAAGGGGGATGGGGCGCGGCGGTGTCGGGGGTGCGCGCGAAGCGCCCTTGGGGGGAATGGATGACCGTCCTGCCGGTCACGCATGAGCGGCACCGTGTCGAATCCTCGTATGCCGACCACTCCGGATCCGGCTTCCACCGGCCGCGGTGGAAACGGAGACATCAACTCGTCCTGCTGGCCACGGACACCGTCGCGGCCGTCGTCGCCGCGCTCCTGGTGCTGCGCACCGGCGGCCACTGGCCGGCGGTGCTCTGCCTGCCGCCGGCCTGGACCGGCTCGCTCGCGGCGCACCACGCCTACGCGCCGGCCTCGTTCGGGTCCGGCGGCGGGCTGTACCGGCAGGTGCTGCGGGCCGCGCTCGTCGTGCCCGCGCTCGCCGCGGTACTCGGCTGGGGACTGACGGGCGAGGCGGAGCTGCCGCGCGAGATGATGCTCGCGCTGCCGGCCGCCGCCGCCCTGTCGCTGGCCGTCCGGTACGCGCTCCGGCGGCGACTGCGCGGCCTGTGGGCGCGCGGGCGGCACCGGACCACCGCCGTGCTCGTCGGCCCGGCCGCCGGGATAGGGCAACTCCTCGCCGCGCTCTTACGGGACAGCCGCGCCGGAGCTCCGGCCGCGGCCGTGTTCCAGGGCATGAACCTGGCCGGGGTGTGCCTGACCGACTCCGAGGACCCGCAGGCGGTGGACGTCTGCGGGGTCCCGATACTCGGCGGGGTCGGTGAAGTCCAGAGCGCGTTACGGACGTTCGGGGGCGACTGCGCCGTCGTGGTGCTGCCGTCGCCCGACCTCGACCCGGCGCAGATGCGCCGTCTGTCCTGGAGCACCGCCGCCGCCGGGGGCGACTTCCTCATCGCGCCCGGGTACGGCGACGTGTCGGCCGCGCGGCTGGCGGTACGGCCGGTCGGCGGGGTGCCACTGATACAGGTCCGGGCCCCCCGGCTGTCCCGCTGGGCCCGGCTCCCGAAGGACATGGCGGAGCGTCTGATCGCCGCCCTGCTCCTGCTGTTGCTGTCGCCGCTGCTCGGCGCGGTGGCGCTGGCGGTACGGCTCGGCAGCCGCGGCCCGACCCTGTTCCGGCAGGTCCGGGTGGGCCTGCACGGCAAGCCGTTCACCATGCTGAAGTTCCGTACGATGCGGACCGACGCGGAGGACCGCCGCGCCGAACTCGCGCACGCCAACCACAACAGCGACGGCCTGCTGTTCAAGGTCCGCGACGACCCCCGGGTGACCCGGGTCGGCACCACGCTGCGCCGCTACTCCCTCGACGAACTCCCGCAGCTCCTCAATGTGGTGACGGGTCGCATGTCGCTGATCGGGCCGCGGCCCCCGCTGCCCGAGGAGGTCGCCGGCTACAGCCACGAGGTGCGCCGGCGGCTGCTCGTGAAGCCCGGGCTCACCGGTCTGTGGCAGGTCAGCGGCCGCTCCGACCTGCCCTGGGAAGAGGCGGTACGGCTCGACCTGGCGTACGTGGACAACTGGTCGCTCACCCTCGACACGGTGATCCTGCTGCGCACCGGTCCCGCCGTCCTGCGCGGCACGGGCGCGTACTGACGTGGCCGCCGCACCGCCCCGCCGCCCCCGTCCGGCCCGCCCCGACCCCGTGTCCGTACGCCGTCCCGACCCCGCGCACCGCTCCGGTCCACCGGACCGCTCCGATCCGTCTCACCGCCCCGGCACGCCCACCGACCTGGAGGGAAACACGTTGAACGACGCCGACCGACCCGACGAGCGGCTGGGGGTCGCCGTCATAGGCGCCGGCTACTGGGGCCCCAATCTCGTCCGCAACTTCCAGGCCAGCGACCGGTTCCGGCTGCGCTGGCTGTGCGATCTGGACGCCGCCCGCGCCCGGCACGTCCTCGGCGGCTACTCCACGGTGCGGGCCACCGACGACTACGCGGGGGTGCTCGCCGACCCCGAGGTGCACGCGGTCGCCGTCGCCACCCCGGCCGGCACCCATCTGGACGTGGCGCTCGCGGCGCTGCGCGCGGGCAAGCACGTCCTGGTCGAGAAGCCGCTGGCCACCACGTACGCCGACGGGCTGCGGCTGGTCGCGGAGGCCGAGGACCGCGGCCTGACCCTGATGTGCGACCACACCTACTGCTACACCCCGGCCGTGTCGAAGATCCGCGAGCTGGTGCACGAGGGCGCGCTCGGCGACATCCACTACGTCGACTCGGTACGGATCAACCTGGGCCTGGTGCAGCGGGACATCGACGTGCTGTGGGACCTGGCCCCGCACGATCTGTCCATCCTCGACTTCATCCTGCCCGAGCACGTCCAGCCGGTGGCGGTCGCGGCGCACGGCGCGGACCCGATCGGGGCGGGCCGGGACTGCATCACGTATCTGACCCTCCAGCTCAGCACGGGGGCCATCGCGCACGTGCACGTCAACTGGCTCTCCCCCACCAAGGTCCGCACCACCATGGTCGGCGGCGCCAAGCGGACGCTGATCTGGGACGACCTGAACCCGGCGCAGCGCATCGCGGTCTTCGACCGCGGGGTGGACCTGGCGACGCCGCGGGACCTGGGCGCGGACGAGCGTCGCCAGGCCCTCATCTCGTACCGCAGCGGCGACATGGTCGCCCCCGCCCTCGGGGAGCGGGAGGCCCTGCGCGCCATGGTCGACGAGTTCGCGGCGGCGATCACCGAGCGGCGGGCGCCGCTGACCGACGGCCGGGCGGGCCTGCGGGTGCTGGACATCCTGGAGGCGGCCTCGCGGAGCCTGGAGTTCCGCGGCGCGGTCGTCGGGCTGCGGACCGGGCCGGACCGGTCCGCGAAGAGCGTGCACACGCACCTGAACGAGACGGCGGGAGCAGGACGTTGAACGACTTCCAGGGCAAGCGGATCCTGGTCACCGGCGGGGCCGGCACCATCGGCTCCCATGTGACGGACCTCCTGGTCGAGGGCGGGGCGCGCGAGGTCGTCGTGCTCGACAACCTGGTGCGCGGACGGCGGGCCAACCTGGCGGGGGCGCTGGCGAGCGGGCGGGTCGACCTCGTCGAGGGCGACATCCGCGACGCGGCGACCGTGCGGCGGGTGACGGCGGGCGCCGATCTCGTCTTCCATCTGGCGGCGATCCGCATCACCCAGTGCGCGGAGGAGCCGCGGCTGGCCAACGAGGTGATGGTGGACGGCACGTTCAACGTCCTGGAGGCCGCGGCCGCCGCCGGGGCGGGCAAGGTGATCGCCTCGTCCTCGGCGTCGGTCTACGGCCTGGCCGAGTCCTTCCCGACCACCGAGCGCCACCACCCGTACAACAACGACACGTTCTACGGGGCGGCGAAGGCCTTCAACGAGGGGATGCTGCGCAGTTTCCACGCCATGTACGGCCTGGACTACGTGGCCCTGCGCTACTTCAACGTCTATGGGCCGCGGATGGACATCCACGGGCTGTACACGGAGGTGCTGATCCGCTGGATGGAGCGGATCGAGGCGGGCGAGCCGCCGCTGATCCTGGGCGATGGCACCCAGACGATGGACTTCGTGCACGTCCGCGACATCGCCCGGGCGAACATCCTGGCGGCGCGCGCGGACGTCACGGACGAGGTGTTCAACGTGGCGAGCGCGACCGAGACCTCGCTGCGCGAACTCGCCGACGCGCTCCTGGAGGCCATGGACTCCGATCTGGAGCCGGTGCACGGCCCGGCCCGCGCGGTCAACGGGGTGACGCGGCGGCTCGCCGACACCGCGCTGGCGGAGGAACGGATCGGGTTCAAGGCCGAGATCGATCTGCGCGGCGGGCTGCGGGACCTGGTGGAGTGGTGGCGCGGAGAGCGGACCGCCGCCACGGCGGAGTCCGCCGCGCCGGCGCCCGCGCGGATCCCGGTCATGGTGCCCTGGCTGGGCGAGGAGGAGGCGCGGGCCGCCGCCGAGACGGTGCGGTCCGGCTGGGTCGCGCAGGGTCCGCGGGTGGCCGCCTTCGAGGAGGCGTTCGCGGAGCGGGTCGGGGCCCGGCACGGCGTGGCCGTCAGTTCCTGTACGACCGCCCTGCACCTGTCGCTGGTCGCGCTGGGCCTCGGGCCCGGCGACGAGGTGGTGGTGCCGTCGCTGTCCTTCATCGCCACCGCCAACGCCGTACGGTACGTGGGCGCCGTGCCGGTCTTCGCCGATGTCGACCTCGCCACCGGCAACGTGACCCCGGCCACCGTCGACGCGGTCCGCACCGCCCGCACCCGGGCCGTGCTCGCCGTACACCAGGCGGGGGTGCCGGCGGACGTCGGCGCGCTGCGCGCGGCGTGCGCGGACTGGGGGCTGCCGCTGGTCGAGGACGCGGCCTGCGCGATCGGCTCGACGGTGGACGGCGGGCCGGTCGGGCGGGGCGCGCTGCTCGCGGCCTGGTCGTTCCATCCGCGCAAGCTGCTGACCACCGGCGAGGGCGGCATGGTCACCACGGACGACCCGGAGTGGGCGGCCCGGCTGCGCCGGCTGCGCGAGCACGGGATGGACGTGTCGGCGGCCGAGCGGCACGCGAGCGGGAAGCCGGTCCTGGAGCGCTATCTGGAGACCGGGTTCAACTACCGGATGACCGACATCCAGGCCGCGGTCGGCCTCGCGCAGCTGGAGAAGCTGGACGCGCTGGTCGCCCGCCGCCGTGAACTCGCCGCCCGCTACGGGGAGTTGCTGGCGGACGTGCCGGGCCTCACGCCGGTACGCGATCCCGCGTACGGGCAGGGCAACGTCCAGTCGTACTGGGTGCTGCTCGCCGAGGACTTCCCGGTGGACCGCGACGCGCTGCTCGGGCTGCTCGCCGAGGCCGGGGTCTCGGCCCGCCGGGGCATCATGGCGAGCCATCTCGAACCCGCCTACGCGGACCACCCGGCGGCGCCGCTGCCGGTCACCGAGCGGCTCGCGCGCGACGCGCTGATCCTGCCGCTGTTCCACACGATGACGGACGAACAGCAGGAGCGCGTGGTCGCGGTGCTGCGGGACGCGGCGGTACGCCGGTGACCCGTCCCCTGGTGATCATCGGCGCCGGCGGCTTCGCGCGGGAGACCGCGCAGGCCGCCCGCGCCGCCGGGCTGCCGCTCGCGGGCCATCTCGACGACGACCCGGCGCTGCACGGCACCGGGATCGACGGCGTGCCCGTGCTCGGCGGCACCGGGCGGGCCGGCACGCTGCCGGACGCGGTGTTCGTGGTGTGCGTGGGCAATCCGCGCGACTACGCCGCCCGGGCCCGGATCGTGGACCGCCTCCGGCTGCCGGAGGACCGCTACACGACGGTCGTCCACCCCACGGCGGCGGTCTCGGCCGACTCCGTACTCGGTCCGGGCACGGTGCTGCTCGCGCACACCGTGCTGACGTCGGCCGTGCGGGTGGGCCGGCATGTGGCGGTGATGCCGCACACCGTCCTCACGCACGACGACACCGTGGGCGACTTCGCGACGGTCGCCTCGGGCGTACGGCTCGGGGGCGCCGCCCGGATCGGGCCGGGCGCCTACCTGGGCGCGGGCGCCCTGATCCGCGAGGGGACGGCGGTCGGCGCCTGGTCGCTGGTCGGGATGGGCTCCGTGGTCCTGGCCGACGTCCCGCCGGGCGAGGTGTGGGCCGGGTCCCCGGCACGCCGTCTGCGCGCTGCGCCGCCCCCGGCGCTGGAACGGCTCGCCCGGTCCGCCGTGCCCGGCCCGCCGTCCTTACCGCTCGACCCCGACGACACCGCCGCCCGGACGTCCCGGGCGGTCCCGGCACGAGGAGCGAACGTCTGATGGACCGGATTCCCCTGGTCGACCTGCGGGCGGCCCACGCGGAGGTCGACGCGGAGGTGCGCGCCGGCTTCGACCGGATCCTCGCGGACACCGCGTTCATCGGCGGCGAGGAGGTCGCCGCGTTCGAGCGCGAGTACGCCGCGTTCGGCGGCGTCGCCCATGTCGTCGGGGTCGCCAACGGCACCGACGCGCTGGAACTGGCGCTGCGGGCGAGCGGCGTGGGCCCCGGCGACGAGGTGGTGCTGCCGGCGAACACGTTCATCGCCACCGCCGGGGCGGTGACCCGCACCGGGGCCCGGGCGGTCCTGGTCGACTGCGCGCTGGACACCCTGCTGATCGACGCCAAGGCGGCGGTGGCGGCGGCCGGCGCGGCCACCCGCGCGGTGGTGCCGGTCCATCTGTACGGGCAGTGCGCCGATGTCGCCGCGCTCGCGGCCGGCCTGCCCGGGCACGTACGGATCGTGGAGGACGCGGCGCAGAGCCAGGGCGCGAGCCGGGACGGCCGTACCCCCGGCAGCGGCGGGATCGCGGCCACCAGCTTTTACCCGGGCAAGAACCTGGGCGCGTACGGCGACGCGGGCGCGGTGCTCACCGACGACGCGGACGCCGCCGCCCTGATCCGGGCCCTCGGCAACCACGGCGGTGTCGCCAAGTACCGGCACGACGTCCCCGGGTTCAACAGCCGGCTCGACGGTCTCCAGGCGGTCGTGCTGCGCGCGAAGCTGCGCCGGCTGGCCGCCGGGAACGCGGCCCGGCGGGCGGCGGCGGCCCGCTACGACGAGCTGCTCGCCCCGTTCGCCGAGGCCGGCCGGGTGATCCGGCCGGTGACCGCCGAGGGCAACGCGCACGTCTGGCATCTGTACGTGGTGCGGGTGCCCGGCTCCGACCGCGACGCGGTGGTGGACCGGCTGAACGCCGGCGGGGTGGGGGCGGGCGTGCACTATCCGGCGCCGGTCCATCTGACGCCCGCGTACCGGCAGCTCGGGTACGCGCGCGGCGACTTCCCGCACGCCGAGGCGGCGGCCGGCGAGATCCTCTCGCTGCCGCTGTACCCGCAGATCACCCCGGACCAGCAGCGCCGGGCCGTGGACGCCCTGGCGCACGCGCTCGCCTGAGCGTGCCCACCGCTCCCGGCCCCCTCCGGCCGGGATCCGAACCGTCGTGAGAGGTGCCGCGATGCCGAACCAGTACCCACGGGTCAGAACCGCCGTCTTCGCGTTGGTCGCCGCGCTGGCCGCGCTGTTCCTGCCCTCGGCCGGCTCGGCGAGCGCCGTCGCCGACCCGTGCGGCACGGGCGGCAACCCCGTCGTGTGCGAGAACTCCAAACCGGGCGCGCCGAGGTCCGAATGGTTCTCCGGCAGCAGCTACGGCGACATCGCGGGCTTCGCGACGAAGGTGAGCGTGCAGGCCGGCGAGACCGTCCAGTTCAAGGTGCAGTCCCCGGTCGCGTACCGCGTCCGGATCTTCCGGCTGGGCTGGTACGGCGGTGACGGGGCGCGGCAGATGTCGACGGCCGCGCAGGCCGGACAGACGTATCCCGCCAACTACACCACCAAGCGGGCCGATTGCCTCTCCGACAAGACGACGGGGCTGCTCGACTGCGGCAACTGGCCGACCACGGCGTCCTGGACGGTGCCGGCGGACGCGGTCTCGGGCCTCTACATGGTCAACTTCGACCAGGCGGACGGCAACGGGCTCATGCCGTACCCGATCATCGTGCGCAACGACGCCAGTACCTCCGACATCCTCGTGCAGACCGCGGACCAGACCTGGCAGGCGTACAACGACTGGGGCGGCACCAACCTCTACGACGGCAACGGGCCCGCCCCCGACGGACGGGCCTACAAGGTCAGTTACAACCGTCCGATGGACATCGGCGGCGACAACGGCGTCTACGGCTCCGAGTTCGAGATGATCGCCTGGCTGGAGCGCAACGGCTACGACGTGAGCTACACGTCCGGCATCGACGTCGCCACCCGGGGCGCCACGATCCTGCCCAAGCACCGGATGTACATGTCGCAGGGGCACGACGAGTACTGGACGGCCGAGCAGTTCACCAACGTCCTCAACGCCCGCAAGGGCGGTCAGCACCAGACGTACTTCGCGGGCAACGAGATCTTCTGGAAGACCCGGCTGGAACCGGGCATCGACTCCGGCAAGGCGGCCGACCGGACCCTGGTCAGCTACAAGGAGACCAAGCTGAAGTTCCCGACGCCGAACGGCGTCCCGGACCCCAGCCCCACCTGGACCGGCACCTGGATGGACCCGGACAGCACCAAGGGCGGGGCGCCGTACCGGCCGCAGAACATCCTGACCGGCTCGCTGTTCCAGGTGAACGGCTACCGCAGCGACGCCATCAAGGTGCCGGCGGCGTACGCGAAGATGCGGCTGTGGCGGAACACCTCGGTCGCGGCCCTGACCGGCAGCCAGGTCGCCACCTTCCCGACCGGGACCCTCGGCTACGAGTGGGACGCCGACGTCGAGAACGCCTCGCGGCCGGCCGGCCAGATCCGGATGTCGTCGACGTCGGTCGACATCCAGGACGGCAAGTACCTGCTGGACTGGGGCAACAACTACGGCAACGGCACCGCCACCCACAGCCTGGTCGCCTTCCGTGACCCGACCTCCGGCGCGCTGGTGTTCGGCACCGGCACCGTGCAGTGGTCGTGGGGGCTGACCAACGTGCCGGCGTACGACCCGGCCGACGAGGTCGTCACCGAGGACAAGCGGATGCAGCAGGCCACCGTGAACATCCTCGCCGACATGGGGCTCCAGCCGAAGACCCTGCAGTCGGGCCTGGTCGCGGCCACCGCCTCGGCCGACACGGCGGGGCCCGCCGTCACCGTGACCAGCCCGGCGCCGAACAGCTCCGTCCCTGCGCTGGGGCAGGTCACCGTCACCGGGACGGCCGCCGACACGGGCGGCGGTGTGGTCGCGCGCGTCGAGGTGTCCACGGACGGCGGGACCACCTGGCGCGCGGCCGAGGGTACGGGGTCGTGGAGCTACGCCTGGACGCCGATGACCATGGGAGCGGTGCAGCTGAAGGTCCGTGCCGTGGACGACAGCGTCAACATCGGCGCGGTGACGACGGTGCCGCTGACGGTCGCCGCCCAGCAGTGCCCGTGCACGGTCTGGCCGGCCTCCGCCGCGCCCGCCACCCCGAACGGCTCCGACGGCAGCTCCGTCGAACTCGGCGTGAAGATACGCAGCTCGGTCCCGGGCACCGTCACCGGCATCCGCTTCTACAAGAGCACCGCCAACACCGGGACGCACAAGGGCAGTCTGTGGTCCGCCTCCGGCCAGCTGCTGGCCACCGGAACCTTCACCGGCGAGACCGCCTCGGGCTGGCAGCAGCTGAAGTTCGCCACCCCGGTCCCGGTGAAGGCCGACACCACCTACATCGCCTCGTACTTCGCGCCGAAGGGCGGATACGCCTACGACGAGGGCTACTTCACCGACAAGGGCGCGGGCATGGCCCCGCTGACGGCCTTGAAGAACGGCGCGGACGGCGGCAACGGGCTCTACCGGTACGCCGCGTCCAGCAGCTTCCCCACCCAGTCGGCGAGCGGCGCCAACTACTGGGTGGACGCCATCCTGGAGACCGGCACCGCGAGCACCGCGCCGCCGAGCGTCACGACCCGTGTGCCCGCGACGGGTGCCACGGGCGTGTCGATCACCGCGCCGCTGTCCGCCGGCTTCAGCACGGCGGTGGACGACAGCACCCTGGTGTTCACGGTGAAGGACCCGAGCGGGACGGTCGTCCCGGGCCGGACGACCCTGAGCTCCGACGGCCGCACGGCCGCCTTCACCCTGTCCGGGCAGCTCGCCCTGGGCGCGACGTACGCGGTGTCGGTGCAGGCCGCCGACGTGTGGGGCAATGTGATGACGTCGCCGACCGGCTGGAGTTTCACCACGAGCACGACCCCGCCGCCCACCGCCTGCCCGTGCACCCTGTGGGGCGCCGACGCGGTGCCGTCCCGGGCCGCGGAGACCAGTGACGCCAACTCCCTGGAACTGGGCACCCGGTTCCAGTCCGCGGTCGACGGCAAGGTCACCGGCGTCACCTTCTACAAGGCCGGCGGCAACACCGGGACGCATACGGGCAGTCTGTGGACCGACGGCGGCACACTTCTCGCCACCGGTACGTTCACCGGCGAGACCGCGGCCGGCTGGCAGCGGCTCACCTTCGCCACCCCCGTCGCCGTCACCGCCGATACCCGCTACGTCGTCTCGTACCACGCGCCGAACGGCAACTACGCCTCGGACGGCGACTACTTCGGCGCCGCTCACCTGAACTATCCGCTGACCGCGCCGGCGGACGCCTCCGACCGGCCCAACGGCCTGTACAAGTACGGCTCTTCGACCGCCTTCCCGATCAACTCGTACAACCGGACGAACTACTGGGTGGGCCCGGTCTTCACCACCGGCTGATCCGCCGCCCGGGCGCCCGACCACCGCCGCCGCGGCCGGTCCGACCGGCCGCGCCGACCTCCACCGAAAGACGGGGAACGCACCACATGAGCTCAGTCAGCGTCGTGATCCCCTGCTACAAGTACGGCCATTTCCTGGCCGACTGCGTACGCAGTGTGCTCGACGAACAGCCCGGGCTCGACGTCCGGGTGCTGATCATCGACGACGCGTCGCCCGACGACTCGGCGGAGGCGGCCCGCGCGCTGGCCGCCGGGGACCCGCGGATCGAGGTGCGGGTGCACGAGACGAACCGGGGCCACATCGCCACGTACAACGAGGGCCTCCTGGAGTGGGCGGACGGCGACTACGTGGTGCTGCTGTCCGCCGACGACCGGCTGGTCCCCGGGGCGCTCGTCCGGGCCGCCGCCCTGCTCGACGCCCACCCCGAGGCCGGCTTCTGCTACGGCCGGCCGCTGCGCTTCCGGCACGGCGGGCCCCTCCCGGCGGCCCGCACCCAGGGCACCGGCTCCGTCGTCTACCCCGGCCACTGGTGGCTGGAGCGGCGCTTCCGCGAGGGCACGGGCTGCATCACCTCCCCCGAGGTGGTGGTGCGCACCAGCCTCCAGCGGAAGGTGGGCGGCTACGACCCGGAGCTGCCGCACGCCGGCGACATCGAGATGTGGATGCGGCTCGCCGCCCACGCGGACGTCGGCTACGTCGCCGGCGCGGACCAGGCGTACTACCGCGTGCACGGCCACAACATGTCGACCACGGACTTCGGCGGGCAGCTCGACGACATCCGGCAGCGCCGGGCGGCGTTCGCGGGCGTCCTCGACAAGTGCGGCGACCTGCTCCCCCAGGCCGACCGGCTGGCCGCCCTGGTCGACACCCGGCTGGCCCGCCAGGCGCTGCGCCGCGCCTACCGGGCGTACGACCGGGGGCGCACCGGTGTGGTGCCGGTGGCCGAGCTGGAGGCGTTCGCCCGCGCGTGCCGCCCGGACGCCGAGTCCCTGCCGGAGTACCGGGCGCTGCGGCTGCGGCGCCGGATCGGCGCCCGGACCATGCCGTACCTCCAGCCGCTCGTCCTGTCGGCGGTGGCCGACCGGGCCCGCGAGTGGCTGTGGTGGCGGTCCTGGCGGCGGCGCGGGATCTGACCGGCCCCTCTCCTCTCTGTTCTTCTCTCCTGCCCCTCCGTGGAAAGGCATGTCCGTGAACTACCGGGTGCAGCCCACCGCCCAGGTCGACGCCCAGGCCGTCGTCGGCGCGGGCACGACCGTGTGGGAGCTCGCGCAGATCCGCGAGGACGCCCGCCTCGGCGAGAACTGCGTGGTGGGGCGGGGCGCGTACATCGGGCCCGGGGTCACCCTCGGCGACAACTGCAAGCTGCAGAACCACGCCTTGGTGTACGAGCCCGCGGTCCTCGGCGACGGGGTCTTCATCGGGCCGGCGGCCGTCCTCACCAACGACCACCATCCGCGTGCCGTCGACCCGGACGGGCGGCTCAAGCGGGGCGGCGACTGGGAGCCGGTCGCCGTCCGGGTCGGTGAGGGCGCGGCCGTCGGGGCCCGCGCGGTGTGCGTCGCACCGGTCTCGATCGGCCGCTGGGCGCTGATCGCGGCGGGCGCGGTGGTGACCGCGGACGTGCCCGACTTCGCCCTGATGATGGGCGTTCCCGCGCGGCGGGCGGGCTGGGTCGGGCGGGCGGGCGTCCGGCTGACCGCGCACCCGGACCGGCCCGGGGTGTGGTGCTGCCCGCGGACCGGCGCTCTGTACGAGGAGCGGGACGGACTGCTTACGGAGTGCGGTGCGCCGTGACGAGCCGGCGCGCCGCCCGGCGCCGGCGCCGCGCCACCGCGTACCGCTCGGTCCACAGCGCGCACACCACGCCCACGAAGCCGGCGAGCGCGCCCGAACCGGCCAGGGCACGGGTGCGGTTGGGCGGCAGGGCGACGGTGCCGGGGCGGTTGAGCAGGTCGACGGTGAGCAGACTGCCGGCCGGTACGTCCTGTCCGGCCTGGAGGGCCGCCAGATGACGGCTGTACACCCCGACGATCGCCCGCACGACCCGGTCGGCCTCCTCGGGCGCGGGCTGCTCGGCCTCGACCTGGAGGGTGGGGATCGAGTAGTGCGGGGTGGCGCTGGTGCCGCTGTTGCGCGGGGTGAGACGGAACGTGCCGTGCGCGCCCGCCCTGCGCAACTCGGCCTGCCCCGCCGGGGCTTGGAGCTGTTGCACCACCGCGTAGGAGACCGTGGCCAGGGAGGGCTGGAGGTTGGTGAGCTGGTTGGGCTGGTTGTCGGTGCGCGGCGGCTTCACCACGAGCACGGCCGAGCTCTGATAGCGCGGCGGGGGCCGCAGCGCCGGGTAGCAGGCGGCGGCGGTGACGAGCGCGGTGAACAGCAGCACGTACCAGCGGCGCAGCAGGACGCCGACGAACCCCTCGGGAGTCAGCGCCCCCGCGTCCGCGCGCGTTTCCGCGGCCGATTTCGCGTCTGTGCCCCTGTCCGTGGTCATCGGGACCGATACTGGCACCACCGGGGGCGGCAGGGGGAGGATTCGTGAGCATTGCCGACATCTTCCGTGTCCTGTACCGGCGTTGGTACGTCATGGTGCCCTTGACCCTGCTGAGTCTGGCGGCGGGCGGCTTCCTCGCGGTGACGACCCCGGTGACCTACGAGTCGCGGGCCGAGATGGCCCTGCTCGACTCGGCGCGGGTGGCCCGTCCGGCACCCAGCTACGGCAACCCGCTGGCGTACGCGAGCGGTTCGCTGATCGGCACCGCCGACGTACTGATCCGGGCGCTCCAATCCCCCGAGACCGTCGGGATGTTGCGGGAACGGGGAGTCACGGACGCGTACGGGGTGGACTTCGCCGCGAACGCGGACGGACCGCTGCTCACCCTGACGGTCACCGGCGAGAGCCGGACCCGGGTCCTTGAGGAGACCCGGCTGATCACCGACTTCGCGGCCGATGAACTCCGGACCCTGCAGCGGCAGGTGAAGGTGCCGGAGGGATACGAGGTGCGGTCGGCCCGGATCGTGCCGCCGCAGAAGCCGGTGTCGGAGCCCAAGACCCGCTACCAGAAGGTCGCCGCGGTGGTGGCCTTCGGTCTCACCGCCGCCTTCGTCCTGTCCTTCGTGGTCGAGGCGTGGGCGCTGGCCCGGCGCCGCGCGCGGGGGCTGCCGGAGCCCGGCCCCGGCGCCTCGTCGCCCCGGCCGGGCGCGGGCCGGATCCGTACCCTGCTGACCCGCCCGCTCGACGCCGTGGCGGTGCTCACCGGCTATCTGGCGCTCGCCCTGTTCCTGCCGTCGAACCTGGCGCTGCCCGCGCTGGGCGGGGCGGGAACCCCGGCGAACGTGTTCGCGCTCCTGGGGCTGTTCTGGTACCTCGCGACCTGGTGCCGCGGCCTGATCGCGCCCGCGCCCGGCACCCGGACCGTACGGACGATGATGCTGGTCCTGGCGCTGACGGTGCTGCTCTCGTACGTCGCCAACCAGGACCGGCTCAGTACGCAGAAGGAGATCCTGGCGGCCGACCGGGGACTGATCGTGCTCCTGGTGTGGGTGGCCCTGGTGGTGCTGGCCTCGGCCGGGATCCAGGACCGGCGGCGGCTGGACGTGCTGCTGCGACGGCTGGTGGTGATGGGCTCGGTGGTGGCCGCGCTGGGGCTGTACGACTTCTTCACCGGCACCAACATCGCGGACTCCCTGCGGATTCCCGGGCTCAACTCCAGTGTGGCGAGCGTCTCGGTGCTGGACCGCGGCTCGTTCACCCGCCCCCGCTCGCTCACCGCGCATCCGCTGGAGTTCAGCGGGATGCTGGCGATCCTGCTGCCGTTCGCCCTCGCGCAGGCCCTCGATCCGGCGCGCCGGGCCGCCGGGGCGCTGCGCCGCTGGGCCCCGGTGGTACTGCTGGGCGGCGGACTCCCGCTGACGGTGTCGCGAACCTCGATCATCGGGGTCGCGGTCGTGGTGCTGGTGATGCTGCCGCGCTGGAAGCCGCAGCGGCGCTGGACCGCGATCGGCATCCTGTTCGGGTCGGTGGCGGTGTTCAAGGTGCTCGTGCCGGGGCTGATCGGCACCATCACCGGACTGTTCTCGGGAAGCCTGAACAACGCGGACAGCAGCACCCAGGCCCGCACCATCAAGTACCCGAAGATCTACGAGTACTTCACCCAGGATCCGGTCTTCGGCCGGGGCTTCGGCACCTTCACCCCGGAGCGCTACTTCTTCACCGACAACCAGTATCTGCTCACGCTCGCCGAACTGGGCGCGCTCGGGGTGCTCTGCCTGCTGCTGCTCGGGCTCACCGGGGTGCACCAGGGCGGCGCGATCCGGCGGCTGGCGCGCGACGAGGCGGACCGCGAGCTGGGACAGGCGTTCTTCGCGTCGGCGATGGTGGCGCTGGTCGTCGGGGCCACCTTCGACACGCTCAGCTTCCCCATGTTCGCGGGGGTGTTCTTCCTGCTGCTCGGCCTGGGCGGCAGTTGCCTCGGCTTCGTACGACGGGAGGCGACCGCGTCCCCGCCCGCGCCCGCGCGCGCTCCCGCCGCCCCCTCTCGTTCCGCCGACTCCCCGCACCTCGTGGAGATGTGATGAACCCTCTGACAGTGACGTCCGCGCGGCGCCCGGTCGCCGTGGTCGTCGTGACCTGGAACAGCGCGGCCGTGCTGCCCGGGTTCCTGGACGCCCTCCCGGCCGCGATGGCGGGCCTGGACTGGCGGCTCGTCGTCGCCGACAACGACTCCGCCGACGGCTCCGTCGCCGTCGTCCGCGAACACGCCCCGGACGCCACCATCGTGGAGACCGGCCGGAACGGCGGCTACGCGTTCGGCGTCAACGCCGCCCTGCGCGCCGCCGGGGCCTTCGACGGCGACTGCGTCGCGGCCCTGGTCTGCAACCCGGACATCCGGATGGCCGAGGGCTGCGCGGCGACCCTGGTGGCGGGCCTCGGCGACGTCCTGCCGGACGGCACCCGCGCCGGGATCGCGGTGCCGCTGCTGTACGAGGCGGACGGCGCCCTCGTCCACTCGCTGCGCCGCGAGTCCACGCTGACCCGGGCACTGGGCGAGGCCGTGCTCGGCAACCGGCGGGCCGGCCGGTTCCCGCGCTGGAGCGAACTGGTCACCGCGCCGGACGCCTACGCGGCGCGGACGAGTCCGGACTGGGCGACGGGCGCGCTGATGGCGCTGTCCGCGGAGTGTCTGGCGGACTGCGGCGAGTGGGACGAGTCGTTCTTCCTCTACTCGGAGGAGACGGAGTACTGCCTGCGGGCCCGGGACCTCGGCCACCGCGTCCGGCTGGAGCCGGAGGCCCGCGCCGTCCATCTCGGCGGCGAGTCGCGGGTCTCGCCGCGCCTGTGGTCGCTGCTCGTGGTGAACCGGGTCCGGCTCTACCGGCGGCGCCACGGTCTCACCGCGACGACCGTGTTCCGCGGGGCGGTCCTGCTGCGGGAGCTGTCCCGGGCGGCACTCGGCCGCCCGCCGGCCCGGGCGGCGGTGCGGGCCCTGCTCGGCCGGCCCCGGCGGGACACGGGCGGGCGGCCGGCGGGGGCGGCGTAGCGGCGGCCACCGGAACGGGCGGCTCCGGCGTCGGCCGACGGCACGGTCGTCTGGGACGGGGACGGGATCACGCGGCGTCACCGCCCGGATGGCAGGGCCTCGGCGGCGGACTTAGCCTGCTCGAAGGTGTACCCCCGCCGGGAAGGGCCGAATGCCGTGACCATCGAGAAGGACGAGCCGGAAGCCGCCCTGGAGCCACGCGTCGGCCCGGCCCCCGAGGAGGGCCCGGAGTTCCACCCATACCACCATCCCGCCGCCGGCTGGGGCGCGGCAAAGAGCGTCACGCGCTTCCTGCTGCGCGAGAAGACGCTGGTGGACGGCCCCCGGGCGATCATGAAGATGAACCACGAGAACTCCGGGTTCGACTGTCCGGGCTGTGCCTGGCCCGACGACACCAAGGGCCTCCGGCTCGACATCTGCGAGAACGGCATCAAGCACGTCACCTGGGAGATGACCGGCAAACGCGTCGGCCGGGACTTCTTCGCCGCGCACAGCGTGACCGAGCTGGCCGAGTGGAGCGACTTCGCCCTGGAGGACCAGGGCCGGCTGACCGAACCGATGGTCTACGACCCGGACGCGGACCACTACGTCCCGATCAGCTGGAAGAACGCCTTCGAGCTGGTCGGCCGGACACTGCGGGAGCTGGACGACCCGAACCAGGCGGCCTTCTACACCTCCGGCCGGCTCGGCAACGAGGCCACCTTCCTCTACCAGCTGATGGCCCGCGAGCTCGGCACCAACAACCTGCCGGACTGCTCCAACATGTGCCACGAGGCCAGCGGCCGCGCGCTGCGGGCGTCCCTCGGCACCGGCAAGGGGACGGTCGACCTGAAGGACTGGGAGACCGCCGACGCGCTGTTCGTCTTCGGCGTCAACGCCGCCTCCAACGCCCCGCGGATGCTCACCGCCCTGTCCGAGGCGTACCGCCGCGGCGCGCAGATCGTCCATGTGAACCCGCTGGTCGAGGCCGCCGCCACCAAGACGATCGTGCCGCACGACTTCCTCGACATGGCGCTGTACAAGACGACGCGGACCAGCACGCTGAACCTCCAGCCGCGGATCGGCGGCGACATGGCGCTGCTGCGCGGGATGGCGAAGGCGGTCCTGGAACAGTCGGCCACCGACCCGAAGGCGCTGGACCGGGAGTTCGTCGAGCGGCACACCCAGGGCTTCGAGGAGTACCGCGCGCTGTGCGAGAGCACCCCGTGGGAGGAGATCGAGCACCAGTCCGGGCTGAGCCGCGAGGACGTGCTCAAGGCGGCGCGGGTGTACGGGGAGGCCGACCGCAGCATCGTCAGCTGGTGCCTGGGGCTCACCCAGCATGAGCACGGCGTCGACACCGTACGCGAGATCGTCAACCTGCTGCTGCTCCGCGGCAACCTGGGACGCGAGGGCGCGGGCCCCTCCCCGGTCCGCGGGCACAGCAACGTCCAGGGCAACCGGACCTGCGGGATCGACCACCGGCCCGCGCCCGCCTTCCTGGACCGGCTCGCCGAGGTCTGCGGGATCGAACCGCCGCGCGCGCACGGCCTGGACACCGTGGGCACGATCAAGGCCATGCTGAAGGGCGACATCAAGGTCTTCGTCGGCATGGGCGGCAACTTCGCGCTCGCGGCGCCGGATTCGCCGGTGACGTACGAGGCGCTGCGGACGTGCGAACTGACCGTACAGGTGAGCACGGAACTGAATCGCAGTCATCTCGTACACGGGCGGCGGGCGTTGATCCTGCCGTGCCTGGGCCGCACCGAGAAGGACCACCAGCGCCGGGGCGTCCAGAGCACCTCGGTCGAGGACTCGATGAGCATGGTGCACCTGTCGGTCGGCATGAAGCGGCCCGCCTCACGGCAGCTGCTGTCCGAACCGGC
Source organism: Streptomyces laurentii (assembly GCF_040635425.1). Taxonomy (NCBI): domain Bacteria; kingdom Bacillati; phylum Actinomycetota; class Actinomycetes; order Kitasatosporales; family Streptomycetaceae; genus Streptomyces; species Streptomyces laurentii. Next base: position 70,159 of record NZ_JBEYHT010000014.1, read on the forward strand.
GATCGTCGCGGGCATCGCCCGGGCGGCGCTCCCGGACAGCGAGACACCGTGGCAGTGGTACGTCGAGGACTACGACCGCATCCGCGACACCATGGCCAAAGTCCTCGACGGCTTCGAGGACTTCAACCGCAGGGTGCGGCTGCCCCTCGGCTTCCGCATCAGGCAGCCCGCCCGCGAGCTGGTGTTCCTCACCCCGTCGGGCAAGGCCGAGTTCTCCACCGCCCCGCTGCCCGACGTCGTCCCCGAGCCGGGCACGCTGGCGCTGGGCACGATGCGTTCGCACGACCAGTGGAACACCACGATCTACTCGGACGACGACCGCTACCGCGGCATCAGGAACCTGCGCACGCTGATCTTCATGAACCGTTCCGACATGCGCGAGCGCGGGATCGACGACATGGCGCCGGTCGACATCACGAGCACGGCCAGGGACGGCAGCCGGCGGTCCCTCAAGGGCTATACGGCCGTTCCGTACGACATTCCGCGCGGCTGCGCGGCGGGCTACATGCCGGAGATGAACGTGCTGTGCGCGCTGGGCGACTACAGCACACAGAGCGACCAGCCGATCATGAAGCATCTGAAGGTGACGGTCGGCCCGGCCGCCTGAGCCGCGCGCGCCGGCCACGGGGCTTCGGCGAGGGGGTCAGCGCCCCCGTACGAGCCGGTCGAGCAGTCCGTACGCGCGGTGCTCCGCGGCGGCCAGTTCGGTGGGGTCGATCTCGGCGGGCCAGAGCTCGCCGGCCGCCGCGTCGTCGGCCTCGCGCAGCTCCACGACCGCGGCCGCCAGCCGCGTCTGCGCCGCGGGGAACAGCGTCGCGTCGCGGTCCGTCAGCGCCCGTTCGGCACGCTCGGATGCCCGGGCGCACGCGGTCAGCGCGTGCTTCGCCCGCAGCGCCGCCCGGTCGTGCACCACGACGAGCGCGCAGAGCAGTGCGACGGCGATGCCGAGGAGGCTGCTCAAGGCGCGGTCCTGGACCAGGGCTCCGGCCGGCATGGGCGCGGCGAGGTCGGTGAGCAGCAGTGCCAGCGGCGTCAGGAAGACGACGCCGAGCCCGTAGTTGTAGGCCACGCCGTACTCCAGCAGGAACTCCAGGAGCACGACCACGAGCACCAGCGTCAGGGGGTCGGGGTGGGTGGCCAGCACGCCGAGCGCGAGCAGCAGCCCTGCGGCGGTGCCGAGGGTGCGCTGCACCGCACGCTGCGCCGCCGTCCGCACATTGACCGAGTGCAGGACGGCGGCGGCCGTGATGGCCGCCCAGTACCCGTGGCCGAGTCCCAGGGCGAGGGCCGCCGCGCCCGCCAGGCCGGTGCCGAGGACCATCCGCAGGGCGGGCATCAGGAGGACGAGCGTGTGCCGGTGGGCCCCGCCTGTGAGGAGTTCCGCCGCGCGCAGTTCGGCGTCCTGCGGGGCGGCGGCACCGGCGGCGGTACGGGCGGGGGTCGCCCGGGAGCCCTCGGTGGTGGTCGCGTCGGCGTGGCCGGCCTCGTACGCCCGTGACAGCGCGGGAAGGAGTTCCGGTCGCCCGGGCCGACGGCTCACCAGCAGGCGGACCTGGGCGCGCAGGCACCGCGCCAGGCCGAGGGGGTCGTCGGGAGGACGGCGGGCCGAACCGACGAGCAGCGACCAGGAGAGGTCGGTCAGCCGTAGGCACGTGCCGCCGTCCCGGCCGCTCCGCTCGGCGGCCGTCGGCGGCGGTACGCCGAGGGTCCGGTACGCCTCCAGCACGGCGGCGGTCGCCCGGTGCCGCGACAGCCCATGGCCCCCGCCCGCGTCGATCGCCTCCATCAGGTCCGCCAGCTCGCGGAGCGCTGCGGCGACGGCGAAGCGCTGGGGGCGGTCCGGGTACACGAGCCGGCCGGAGACGCCCAGGAGCCAGGCCGTGGCCGCGCCCACCGCGGCCAGGCCGGTGTGCGGCAGGACATCGGACGACACCGGCGCGCCGTAGGCGGCGGCGGCGAAGGAGAACAGCAGCAGGACGGCACCGAGGCCGCTCAGCCGGGTCGCGTCGCAGGCGAACTTGGCGGCCCCGGCCACCAGGGCCGTCGCCGTGACGACCACGGCGGCGCCCGCTCCCCCGTCCTGCGGCCGGGCCCACGCGCCGAGCGCGGAACCGGCGGCGACACACAGCGTCATCGCCACGGCGACCAGGGCGAGCACCCGGGCGCGCCGGCCGTACGGCAGATTGCGGCCGAACGTGGTGGTCAGCGAGCCGAGGATCGTGTAGACGGCCGCGTCGGCCCGGCCTGCCATGGCGAGCGGCACCGCCGGCAGCGCCGTCGTCAGCGCCGCGCGCGCCGCGAAGGACAGGGCGCCGTCGATGTTCTGGAGGGCGAGCGCGCCCCGCGGGGACAGCGCGCGCTTCGTACGGGCGGCCCATCGGCGCGGGCCGGCCTCGGACATCACCACGCGCACAGGGCGCGGACGGGACCCACCCGGTCCATCGGTGGGGCGGAGTGGCCTCGGGTCACAGCACTGTCCTTCTTCCCCGCGCGAGGCGGTCATACGGGCGAACTCCGGAGGCGTCTCTGCCGGAATGCGCGGGCTTCGCCGGGGCGGTGAAACGGAATTTCTCACGTACCCGAAACTCTCGGACAATGCCTCGGTGATGTCAAAGAGGGAGCCCCGATCGCTCGATCGGCGAGATCTATCACGAGGCATGCCATCGCAGGTCAGGTGGCCTGGGAGCGGAGCAACGGGCACCGCCGGCCGCGAGAGCGGAGCGGGAGCGTCGACAATTCCCCAGCCGTCCGGGAATTCGAAGACACAGAAACCCGGATACCCGGAAGTGTGGAAAGGGATCGGCGGAAATCAGCGGCAGCGCCGAGGACCCGGTTGGCGATCCCGCCGGCGGTCGGGTAGACCCGTCACGTGCTGTTCCGCCAACTCGAGTACCTGGTGGCGCTCTCTCGCGAGCGTCATTTCGCCCGCGCCGCGCAGGCCTGCCACGTCTCCCAGCCCACCCTGTCCGAGGCGATCAGGAAGCTGGAGGACGAACTCGACGTGCCGCTCGTCCGGCGCGGCCGGGCGTACGAGGGACTGACCCCGGAGGGCGAGCGCATCGTCCTGCGGGCACGCCGCCTCCTCGCCGACCGGGACGCTCTGCGGGCCGAGGTCGGCGCGCTGCGCGGCGGGCTGAGCGGGCGGCTGCGGATCGGCGCGGTGCCGACCGCCTCGGGCGCCGTCGCCCAGCTGACCGGACCCTTCTGTACAGAACACCCGCTGGTCACCGTCGCGGTGACGGCGGATCTGCGGGCGGAGGACATCCTCCGGCAGGTGCGGGAGTTCGAGCTCGACGCCGGAATCACGTATCTGCCCGCCGATCTCCCGGAGAGTTTCCTGGCCGTACCGCTGTACCGGGAGCGGTACGTACTGCTCACCGATGCCGCCGACAGCCTCGCCCCCGGCGCGTCGGCGACCTGGGCGGAGGTGTCGCGGCTCCCGTTGTGCCTGCTGACGGAGGCGATGCAGGGGCGCCGGGTGCTCGACGAGGTGTTCGCCGAGGCGGGGGTACGGCCCGAGCCCCGGGTCGAGACGGACTCCGTCGCGGCGCTCTTCGCCCATGTCCGGGCGGGCCGGTGGGCGAGCGTGGTGCCGCACACCTGGCTGCACGTGTTCGGCGTGCCGCACGGCATGCGGGCGGTGCCCATGACGGAGCCCGACCGGACGGTGCCGCTCGGCCTCGTGGTGGCGGCCCGGGAGCCGCGATCGGCGCCGGCACGGGCCCTGGTGGAACTCGCGCGCCGCACCGATGTCGCGGCCGCGCTGGAACGGCTGCCGGAGGACTAGGGCCTGTCTTTCACGGCTGGGAAAGGGCGTTGAGCTCGTGCCCGGCGATCGAGAAGACTGCCACCATGAGCTCTCGGCACTTCGTGACACTCGACCAGGACCTACGTTGTTCGCAGCGCCCGCCGGTTGCTCCCCGGGCAGCGCCATCGGCGGTCTGATCCTCGCCGGGGCCCCGGCATCTCTTGCCTGAAGACCGCGCCTACGCCACCGCGGCGCTGGTCGGCATCGGCGCCATGGCGATCACGACGCTGACCAGCCTTACTCTCGCCCGCCGTCGCTCGTCCGAGGCCAACCCGAACGTCAGAAGCACTCGTCCCCACACTGGAGGTTCCATGCCCAAGGGCTACTGGGTCAGCGTCTACCGCACCATTTCGGACCCTGAGAAGCTGGCCGCATACAACAAGCTGGCCGCTCCGGCCGTCAAGGCCGGGGGCGGTCGGGTCCTCGCCCGTGACAGTCGGGTCGTGGCGTACGAAGCCGGAATCGCCGAGCGCACGATCCTGATCGAGTTCGACAGCTTCGAGCAGGCCGTCGCGGCGCGCGAGAGCGCGGCCTACCAGGAGGCGCTGGCCGCCCTCTCCGACGGCGTCGAGCGCGACTTCCGCATAGTCGAAGGCCTCGACTGACCGCCGGCTTCTTGCGCCGTGACGTGGCCATGAGCATCGGCAGGCCGGCTCCGGCCTGCCGATGCCGAGCCCGGAGTGGCACCCTTCGCGCAGGCCCCGGCCCGCGCCCTGCACGCCGGCGAGAGTGCCGCATGAGCGTCGAGCGGGCTGTCGGCACAGAGCGACAGGCTTCAGTCGACCCTGACCACGTACTTGCCCCGCACCCCGCCCACCTCCAGTGCCCGGTGTGCCGCCGCTGTCTCTTCCAGCGGGAAGGCCTTGTCCACCGCGGGGCGCAGGCCGCCGTCCGCCACCTGGCGGGCGAGGTCGTCGAAGAGTGCCCGCGTGGGGTTGCCGCTGAAGAAGCGCACCCGGCCGCGTCCGTGGACGGCGCTGGCGGCCATGTAGCCGAGTGAGGCGGCGGGCCGTGCCGGGTCGAAGGCGATGGAGACCATGCGTCCGCCGGGCTTCAGCAGGCGCCGGAAGGCCCGCAGGTCGGTGCCCACGGTGTCGAAGACCACGTCGAACAGGCCCATTTCCCCCGGCGGGACGGCCCGGTGGTCGATGGCGTGGTGGGCGCCGAGCATACGGACGAAGTCGAGGTTGGCGGCGCGGGCCAGGGCCGTGACCTCGGCACCGTATGCCTGTCCGAGCTGGACGGCGGCGTTGCCGACGCCGCCCGCGGCACCCCGTACGAGCAGGCGTTCGCCGGGGCGCAGCCCGGCCTTGTCGCGCAGTGCCGTGATGGCCGTGGTCGCCACCGGAAGCGCGGCGGCTGCCACCGGATCCAGTCCGTCCGGGACCCGGCCGAGCCGCCCGGCGCGTACTGTCACGTACTCGGCGGCGCTGCCGAATCCGGTACGGCCCACGATGCCCCACACACGGTCGCCGACCGCGAGGTCCGCCACGCCGGCGCCGAGTGCGGCAACCTCGCCAGCAAGATCCGACCCGACGCGCTGCGGGAACTTCCGTCCGGTGAAGAGACGAAGCCGGCCGGAACGGGCAGCCACTTCGCTGCCGTTGACGCTGAACGCCCGCACCCGCACGAGTACCTCGCCGGGCGCCGGTTCGGGGCGCGGTACCCGGCCCACGTACAGCACCTCGGGGCCGCCGAAGCGGTCGAAGAGTACTGCTCTCATCATGCGGTCGCCCATCGTTCTCACCTTCGCCACCAGTGGCCGTGCGGGGGATTCGGCCCCGAGCGTAGGCTCTCAAGCGGACGGCATCGTCCGTTTGAACCGGAGGTGAGAAACAGTGGTGGAGGAATCCTCTCGGATCGCGGGCCCGGCCAGGCTGCGGGCCGACGCCCGGCGCAACCAGGAGCGCATCCTCGTCTCCGCCCGCGCGGTCTTCGCCGAGCACGGGATCGACGCGCCCATGGCGACCGTGGCCCGGCGTGCCGGGGTCGGCGTGGCGACGCTGTATCGGCGTTTCCCGACCCGGGATGCCCTGGTGCGGGCCGCGTTCGCGCAGCAGCTGGAGACCTGCGCCCGTGCGCTCACCGAGGCGCTGGCCGACCCCGACCCCTGGCGGGGCTTCCAGCGTCTGGTCGAGACGGCCTGCGCGCTTCAGCGGGAGGAACGGGGGTTTCCGGCCGCCTTCGTCGCCGCGTTCCCGGACAGCACGGCGGAACACGCTCAGGCGCGGGAGCGGGCCGAACGGGACCTCATGACCCTGGTCCGCCGAGCCCAGGAGGCGGGCGCGCTGCGGGCCGACTTCCACCCTTCCGACCTCGCTGTGGCCCTGTTGTCCCACTGCGGTCTGGTGAACGCGCTGCCGCATGACGATGCTGCGTCCCGGCGTCTGGTGGCGTACCTGCTCCAGTCATTCCGCGCCGAGCCGGCTCACGGGGCCCTGCCTCCGCCGAGCACTCTGTCGCTGCGCAGCCTCCCGCTCGCGGCCGACAACTCCCCGGGACGGCGCCCCTCCAGGGCCTGACGCACAGGGCCCTCGGTCGTGTCCGGAAAGTCCCTCCCCCAGGGCTTCGCCTGCGAGGTGCCCCCAGCCCGCGACGCCTGGCACGCACTCCCTCGTAGCCCTTCGGGCACGGGAGGTGCCCCCACGCCGCGTTGTCGGAGTCATCCAAGTACGTCCAGTACGAGGGCGATCCTCCGCCTTGCGATCGCGGCTCGGCATCCGAAGGGCGAATAGAGCGCCGAGACGGAGCAAGCGAAGCAAGCAATGCGCACCAGACGCCGCGGGCCCTGCCCTGCGGGCAGACGGCGCTAACTTTCCGGACACGACCTCGGCAGGGATACCGCATCCTCCGGTGCCTCAGTCCGCCGCGGGAGCGACCGATGGCATGGTCGCCGGGTTCGTCTGCCGGGGCCCCGTTACCGTCTTCGTGGCCTCGCAATGAGGCTCCCGGCCTTCGGCCCCGGTATGACTTGAGCCCCCAGTCGAGATGATCGAAAAGGTGGTGTCGCCGGTGTCGGAGGCATTGGCAGACCGCTGATTAGAGGCACGAGCGCCCTTGGGCAGTCTCTTCGTAACGTGGATGCCGGCACGCTGATGCCGCAGGTGGGGCCGGGGAGAGCACGAGCACGGGAGCAACAGGCATGGCCGCTGACGATGGCATCGACGTCTACCTCGGTCTGGACGTCGGCAAGGGCGAACACCACGCCACTGCCGTCAACCAGGCGGGGAAGAAGGTGTTCGACAAGCCGCTTCCCAACAGCGAGTTAAGGTTGCGCGAGCTGTTCGAGAAGCTGCAGGTCAAGCACGGGACGGTGCGGCGGATCGCCGATCTGTATCCCGGCGAGGCAAAAACCGACGCCCGCGATGCGTTCGTCATCGCCGACGCCGCCAGAGCGATGCCTCACACCCTGCGGACCATCGATCCCGCCGATGAGACGGTCGCCGAGCTCGCCATGATCACCGGGTTCGACGACGACCTGGCGGGCGAGTCCACCCGAATCGCCAACCGGCTCCGCGGCCTGCTGACCCAGATCCATCCCTCGCTCGAGAGAGTCCTTGGCCCGCGAATCCAGCACCCGGCCGTGCTCAGACTGCTGGACCAGTTCGGCTCCCCGGCCCAGATCCGCAAAGCCGGAAGACGACGTCTCGTGGCCCTGATACGTCCCAAGGCGCCGCGGATGGCCGAGCGGCTGGTCGAGGACATCTTCACCGCACTCGATGAGCAGACCGTCATCGTCCCGGGCACCGACGCGGCCGCACTGATCGTCCCGAGCCTCGCCGGCTCACTCCAGTCTGTCCTTGACCAGCGCAAACTCCTTGCCGCGAGGATCGAAGAACTCTTGGAGGCCCACCCTCTTTCCCAGGTCCTGACCTCGATGCCCGGCATCGGGATCAGGACCGCCGCCCGCATCCTCATCGACGTCGGTGACGGCAGCGGCTTCGCCACGGCCGGCCACCTCGCCGCCTACGCCGGCCTGGCACCCGTGACCCGCAACTCCGGCACGTCCATCCGCGGTGAACACCCTTCCCGGCGAGGCAACAAACAGCTCAAGAGAGCCTTCTACCTCGCCCCGTTCGCCTCGCTCTCCCAGCCCGAATCACGCGCCTACGACGACCGCAAACGACGCGAGGGAAAACACCACATCGCCGCCCTCGTCGCACTCGCCCGACGCCGCATCGACGTCCTCTTACCCCGTTGATGTCCTCGCCCGCGTCGGCCTGGGCCATCAGCGCGGTGAACACCTGTTCCCAAGTGCCGTCGATGGCCCACATCCGCAGCCGGTTGTAAGTGCCGCGCCAGTTGCCGTACTTCTCCGGTAGATGGACCCACTGCGTTCCGGTCTGGAACTTGAACGCGATCACGTCGATCACCTCGCGGTGGTCCGGCCACCGGCCACCCCGCTTCGGCGCGCGCTCCGGGAGTAACGGCTCGATCCACGCCCACTGCGCGTCAGTCAACGGCATACCCGGACCAACGATCAGATGAATCTGAGAGTGGCGGACTAATCGCCAGAGAAGGCGATGCGCAGGTCTCTGTCCGCGCGGCAGCGCAGGCCCCAGGCCAGTAGCGTCGAGACTAACTGGCTCTCGACACCTCTCAGCCGCGCAAGATCCGCCCCCTCCAGCTCTCGCACCATGTTGTCCACTGCCTCACCGCGCACCAGGGTATCCCCATACGGATCGACGTCAGCCAGAGTAGGCAGTCGGTGTCGGCCCAACGTATCCAGGGCTGCCCAGAGCTCACCATCGACAACTATCCGCTCAAGGACTCCTACTGCGGGACGCGGTCCTGACTTCCGGCCGGTCCGAGCGGTTGAGACCCCACGCCGCAACTCGATGACGAGCGTCATCGCACCCCCTCGCTTGCCTCGGACCAACGCTCGTATCGACCAACAGCTCACTTTCATGATCCGAAAGAAACGGCGGGTGGACGGCCACGCACTCGACCGGACCATGTCGGCGGCGACAAGGCATGCAGCTCACGTCGCAACCGACGCTACCTGCGAAGACGCCAGATCAAACACACCATCCCCGAGCCGAACGACCAGCGGGCCAACCGCAAACGGCGCGGCAGCAAGGGCGGCCAGCCCACCGGCTTCGACAGCGAGATCTACAAGCGCCGTAACGAGGAAGAACGGACGATCAACCGGCTCAAGAACTCCCGGGCCGTCGCCACCCGCTACGACAAGAGGGCCTACATCTTCCATGGCACCGTCGCGGCTGCGGCGATTCGCCTCTGGCTCGGGCCCGACCGTCAAGGTCAGGGAACAGCGCAGTCGTCATCGCGCCACGTGCGGTTCAGAGTCCGGCGGCAATAAGGATCCCCGCCCCCATGAATGCGAAGACGCCTCCAATCACTCTGCACGTGGTGACGCTGCCGGGCCATGATCGGTAGGCGTAGGACATCGCCTGGAACCGGTCGGCCACCCCTCGGACGTTAGCGGCCAGGAGCCCCCCGCCCACGAGAGCGGCGCCTAGCCGTCCCACGCCGTGTAGCGGCTGTCCGGGTTCACCAGGTAGCGGACGGTGGGCCGGGGGAGGTGGGCGACGCGGTGGGTGCGGGCGTAGCGGCGGATCAGCTCCCAGTCCTCGCGGGGCAGCACCCGGGGGGTGCGCCGGAGGCGGCTGAAGTGCAGGGCGGGGGTGCGCCGGGCGACGAACGCGTTGGTGTCGAGGAAGGCGGCGTGGGCGGCCCGCCGGCGGTCGAACGGCACGGACAGGACGTCGCGTTCGGTGCCGTCCGGCCGGATCCGCCGCAGGGCGGTGTACACGCCGTCAGGGCCGCCGGGGGTGTCGAGCGCGGCCAGGGTGTACCGGAGGTGGTCGGGCTCCCATGCGTTGTCGTCGTCGAGGAACGCCACGTACGGCGAGTCCGTCAGCCGGATGCCGATGTTGCGCACCACGCCCGCGACGCCGGTGTTGCGGCTCAGCGAGACGGCGAACAGCCGTGTGTCCTCGGGGAGTCGGGGCAGGCCCGCGCCGTCGTCGACGACGAGGACGACATGGTCGCGTACGGTCTGGCCGAGGGCGGAGCGCACCGCCCGCCGCAGCGCCTCGGGCCGGCGGTGGGTGGCGATGACGGTCACGACCCGGGCGGCGGGCCGCCGCCCGAGGACGCGGGTGAGCCGGGCCGTCTCGGCGTCCTCGAAGCGGCGCAGCCGCCAGGCGGTGGGCGCGAGCAGCACCTTGTTGCGCAGCTCGTACAGGACGAGCCAGCCGAAGCGCCGCTTGAGCAGTTCCCAGGGCGCCCGGATCACCCGGCGCTCGCGTAACGCCCCCCGCATCAGACGCGGTTGCGGACGGCCGTGAGGGACTTCGTCAGTCCGGCGACCCGCTCGGCGAGGATCACGGAACGCGGGAAGAGGTAGCGCATCTCGGCGCGTGTGAGCAGGTCGATGCCGATCACCGCATCCATCCCTTCCTCGGGCGTGCCGGGCCGGCTGTGGGTGAGCGGCCAGTGCCGGACGAGCTTCGCCCGCGCGGCCAGCGGCAGGAACTGGAAGCCGGGGGCCAGGAAATGCGGTTCGACGGGGAAGTAGCGGTACGGGGTCTGCACCCAGTGCAGCGGGGCGAGTTGGTCGACCGCGGCCACGAACCGGCGGCGCTGGCTCGGCCCGCCCACGTGCTCGATCGTGGAGTTGGAGACCACCAGGTCGAACTCGCCCAGCTTGGCGGGGATGTCGGGGTCGGTCACGTCGGCGTTCTCCGCGCTCATCCACTCGGGCAGCAGATCGGGGTGCGGCTCCAGGTTGACCAGGTGCACGTGCCGGGGCCGGAGTGGGGAGCGCAGCCAGTTCTCGGCGGTGCCGCCGAGGTCCACCACCCGCATGCCCCCGATGCCGGGGAAGCAGGCGCGGAACCGCTCCCAGCGGGCGGCGCGGAACCGTTCGCCGAGCGAGTCGGGAGCGTCGACGAAACGGGAGCGGAGGGCACGGATGCCGGACATGCATCAACCACCTGGGGTCGGAGAGGCGGATCGGAGAGGTGGTGCGAGGGGAGAGTGGATCGGCTCAACCGTAGTCGTGGGAAAGGGATTTATCAGGGGATCCCGTGATCCGCCCGCACCCGCCTCCCCTTCGGTCGCGCCGGCCCGGACCGTCAGGGTTTCGGCGGGGCCACCGGGGTCCCGTCCGCCATCCGGTTGCCCCGCCAGACGTTGCCCTCGCCCGTCGGGTTCCAGTAGGCGACCGGCCCGTACTTGCCGCCCTGCGGGTAGTACTGCGGCGAGAAGACGTTGTCGGTGACCTCGATGCCGGTGGCGTCCTTGCCGCCCGCGTAGAGGGTGTACGCACCGCCCGCGAGCCAGTTGTCGTCGACGACGGTGTGCGTGACGGGCGCGCTGTCGGCGAAGAGTCCGACGGCGGCGGAGGCGCCCTTGTCGGCCGGGGTCGGGTTGAGCAGCGTGTTGTGCCGGATGGTCAGCTTGCCCTTGCCGCCGCCATTGCTGATGACCGCGTTGGTGTGCTGCCATTCGCCGCCCAGATTGCGGAACGGGGTGATGTCGTGGACGTAGTTGTCGTGGAGGTCGCCCTGGCCCATGGACAGGGCGTCGCCGAAGACGGAGATGTCGCAGTAGCCGACCTCGACCGGGCTGGTGCTCATGTTGGACACCGCGTAGTCGGAGCCGCCGTTGTCCGGCCCCTTGCCGGGGACGGCGGTGATGGTCGTGTGGAGGACGCGCAGTCCCGAGTAACCCGGCCGCAGGTTGATGCCCCACCAGTTGGTGGAGGTGATCCGGCTGTCGATGACCGTGACGTCGTTGGCGTAGATGTCGAGGGAACCGGTGATGTCCCAGCCCTTGATGACCGTGCCGTCGGTGCGGATGGCCGCGTTGCCGGTGGACTGCGGGGTCAGGGTGGCGATCCGCGGCCCGGTGGTGGTCGCGTCGGGGTAGCCGCAGGCACGCGGGCTCGCGCAGCCCTTCCGCGCGCCGGGTTTGCCGTCGTTGCCGCCGCCCTTGGGTGTGCCGGAGGCGCCGGGTGCGGTGATGGCGCGCGCGTCGCACAGCGCGGCGCCGCCGAGGCAGAACACCTGCTGGCCGAGGCCCGTGAAGGTGAACAGGGAGAACAGCAGGACGACGGCGAGCAGGGTCGCTGTGAGCAGGGTGCGGCGGCGGCCGGGTCGGGCCAGGGGACTCACCTCATCGTTCTCGTGCCGGACCGGCCGGCTGGTGCGGTGACGCGGGTGCGGAGCTGGTGCGGTGACGCGGGTGCGGGATCAGTTGCGCGGACGGGCGGGCGGTGAGGGCTGCGGTGCCGATGCGGAATCGGCGGCCGGCACGGGGTCGAGATCCGGTACGGAGCCGGGAGCCGGTACGGCGGAGGTGACCCCGGTCCGGCGGCGCAGGGTGAGCACGCCGCGCACCAGTGTGCGGCCGGGCACGGCGCACAGCCCGTATCCCACGAGCCCCGCCACACTCGTGGCGGCCAGGGCGACGAACCCCTCCCCCAGCCGGCCGCGGCCCAGGACCAGCAGGACCGCCATCACGACCCCGCCGAGCACCGGCCGGACGCACACCCGGACCAGCGCGCGGGCCGCGATGCCACCGCGCCGCAGGGCGGCGAGGAAGGCGGGCAGTACGACCAGTCCGGCGACGACCACATGGCCGGCGGCGACGGTCCCGATCCCGCCCTCGCGAGCGGCGAACGTCAGCACCGGCACCAGGGTGACCAGCCACAGCCCCTGGATCAGCAGGAGCGAGCGGCGTCGGCCGACGGCCACCAGACAGTCGTACGTCAGCTCGGCGGCGATCCGGGCCAGGCCCAGGGCCATCAGCCAGGGCAGCGCCTCGGCGGCGGGCCGCCACTTCGCGCCGTACACCAGCTCGACGAGCGGCCCGGCGAGCGCGGCGAGCAGCACGCAGGCGGGCACGGTCGCGGTCATCAGGACCCCGAGGGCGCGGGCGAAGCCGTCGGCGAGGGCCTTCGGCGAGTCCGCGAGCCGGGAGAAACCGGCGAAGGAGACCCGGCGGGCGGTCTCGGAGATGACGCGCACGGGCCAGCCCGCCATGTTGAAGGCGAGCATGTAGTAGCCGAGCGCGACATTGCCGAGGACCGCGCCGACGATCATGGCGTCCGCGTTGACGACGGCGAGCGAGAGCAGACTCGCCCCGGCGAGCGGCAGCCCGAACCGCAGCAGCGCCCGGGCCTGCACCGGGTCCCAGCCGAAGCGGAGCATGCCGGGCGCGGCGAGCGCGCAGCCGGCCAGGGCGACCACGTTCCCGGCGACGGCGCCGCACGCGAAGCTCAGCGCGCCCTGGCCCTGGAGGGCGAGCAGCACCGTCACCCCCGTGCTGACGACGAAGTTGAGGGCGTCGATCACCATCCGGCGGCCCTGGCGGAACTCCCGGGTGAGGACGCCGGCGGGCACCTGGGACAGGCCGTCGAGCACCAGGCACAGACACATCACCCGCAGGACGACGGTGGCCTCGGGGGCGCCGAGCAGTCCGGCGACGGCCGGGGCGGCGGCGAACAGGGCGAGATAGAGCAGACCGCTGGACAGGGCGCTGAGGCTGAGCACGGTGGGCGCGAAGCGGCGGACGTCGCCGTCCCAGCGCACCACCGCGAGGGTGACGCCGAGTTCGTTGGCGGAGAGCAGCACCATGAGGACCGTCTGGGCGACGCCGTAGACGCCCCAGGCGGCCGGGTCGAGGACGTAGCGGACCAGGACGATGCCGGTGGCGAAGTTGCCGAGCCGCATCACCATGGTGTTGATCAGGCTCCAGCGGGTGGCGGAGCGGACCTTGCCGCCCAGCGTCTCCGCCCCCGCGGGGGCAGGGGAGGATCCGGACTCACCTGGGGTGTCGCGCGGTGCCGGGGACGCCTGGTCGGGGGCGTCGTTCCGCATCGGGGGGCTCCTCTCGGGGGCTCCTCTTCGCCGGGTCCGTCACTTGACCCAGGACGGGGGACGCCGGGCGGGCCGGGTCCCGGGGGTGGGCCGCACGGGCAGTTGCACGGTGGGCTGGTCACGCTGGTCGTACGACTCCGGGGGCGCCGTCTGTTCCTCCGGCCGCCCGGCCGCCCGCTCCCCCGGCCGTTCCTGTCCCGCCCGCTCCTCCTCCGGCCGCCCGGACCGGGTGGCGGCCCGCGGGGCGGGCCCCTCGCCGCCCGCCGGTCCCTGGCGGTGCCGCGGTCGGGCGGCGCCCCGGCGGCGCGCCTCGGCGAAGAAGGTCGCCACCAGGCTGAGCACGACGCCGAGGCCCCCGCCCATCACCAGATACTGGATGGTGGACTTGAGCTGCGCCTCGGGCTTCTGGGGCGGGACGATGGTGGTGATCCGGATCATCGCGTCCGGGGCCACCTTCTGGTCCGCCTGGAGCTCCCGGAGCCGCTGCTTCGTGAACTCCATGAGCGTCGCGTTGCCCTTCAGGACCGCCGTCGGCTCATGGCCGGTGACGGTGATCCAGAGCAGCGGCCCCTGCGCGTTGTCCGCGATCTTCACCTCGTACTTCTCGGTGAGTCCCGCCCGCTTCAGATCCCCCTTCGCGGCATCGGAGTTGACGTTGCGGGCGAGGCTGTCGGCCATGCCCGTCAGCGACGGTTCCATGCTCAGGAACGGGTTTCCGTCGGCTGCCGCTCCCTTGCGGGAGTTGAGCAGCGCGACCGTGCTCTGCGAGCTGTACGAGACCGGCAGCACGCGCCAGGCCCCGACGACCAGGCCGGCGGTGATCAGCAGTCCCGGCAACAGGACGTACCACCGCCGGCGCATGACGCGGAAGATCTCTGCGAGGTCCAATGGCGTTTCCCCCTTGCGCCTGGTGCGGCGTCCCCCAACTACCGTTCCCTGCACGAGGATAGAGGGGATCTCAGCGATCGCGGACCTGTCGGGGCGGCCGGTCCTCGTGATCGGGCCACTCGGGCCGGTCGGCCCGGCCGGGCGGGGCGTCGGTGGGCCGGGGCCGGCCGGCCGCCGTCCCGCCCTCCAGGATCACCCGGGCGATCCGTTCCCCCGCCCGGCCGTCCCAGAGTTCGGGACGGCGGGGTGGCGGCGGGTCGGCGAGGACCCGCAGCGCGGTGGCGGTGACGCGGTCCGGATCGCGGCCGGCCAGCACGTTGGTGCCCTCCTCGACGGTGATCGGGCGTTCGGTGTTGTCCCGGAGGGTCACACAGGGGACGCCGAGCGCGGTGGTCTCCTCCTGGACGCCACCGGAGTCGGTCAGCACGATCCGGGCGCCGGCCTGGAGGGCGACGAAGTCCAGGTATCCGGCGGGCGGGACGAGCCGGATCCCGCCGTGGACGCCGAGCGCGGTCAGCTTCCCGGCGGCCCGGGGGTGGACGGGCAGGACGAGCGGGCAGTGCGCGGCGATCTCGCCGAGGGCCTTGAGCAGGCCGGCGAGGACCTCGGGGTCGTCGACGTTCGCGGGCCGGTGGAGGGTGACGAGTCCGTACGTCCCCGGCTCGTGTCCGAGGCGCGCGAGGATGTCGGAGGCGGCCGCCCGCTCCCGGTTGGCGAACAGCGTGTCGATCATGACGTTGCCGACGACGTGGATCTGGTCGTCCCGGTATCCCTCGGCGCGCAGGTTGTCGGCGGCGTCGGGGGACGGGGCGAGCAGGTAGTCGCTGAGCCGGTCGGTGGCGACCCGGTTGACCTCCTCGGGCATGGACCAGTCGCGGCTGCGCAGGCCCGCCTCGACGTGGGCGAGGAGCGGCCCCGCCTTGGCGGTGACCAGGGCACAGGCGAGGGTGGAGTTGACGTCGCCGACCACGACGACGGCGTCGGGCGCCACGGTGTCGAGGAGCGGTTCGAAGGCGGTCATGACGCGGGCGGTCTGGGTGGCGTGGCTGCCGGAGCCGACGCCGAGGAAGTGGTCGGGCGGGCGCAGCCCGAGGTCCTGGAAGAAGACCTCGTTCATGGCCGGATCGTAGTGCTGTCCGGTATGGACGAGGACGGTCTCGGCACCCCGGGCCTCCAGGGCGTCCAGCACCGGTTTGATCTTCATGTAGTTGGGGCGGGCGCCCGCGACGCAGACGATGCGCTGGGGGGTCGGGCTCATGGGGTCAGAGCACCTCGATCCGGGGACCGCTCAGCCGGCGCCGGCAGTCCAGTACGTAAGGGGCGTGGGCCTCGACGAGGTCGTAGTCGAAGGCGTCGTGGTCGGTGAGGAGCACCACCGCGTCGGCGGCGGTCAGTTCCTCCTCGGTGAGTTCGACGCGGACGAGCCGGGGGTCGACGCGGTGGTTCTCGACGACGTGCGGGTCGGCGGCGCGGACGTCCGCGCCGAGGTCGAGCAGCAGCCGGGAGATCCGCAGGGCGGGCGACTCCCGGGCGTCGCCGGTGTTCTTCTTGTAGGCGAGGCCGAGGAGCAGGACGCGCGAGCCGTTGACGGAGCGCTTGCGCGTGTTGAAGGCGTCGATCAGCCGGCGGGCGACGAAGTCGGGCATGTGGTTGTTGATGTCGTTGGCGAGTTCCACGAAGCGGAAGCTCTGGCCGAGTTCGCGCTGCACCCGCCAGGACAGGTACGACGGGTCGATGGGCAGGCAGTGCCCGCCGACGCCGGGGCCGGGTGTGAAGCGCATGAAGCCGAAGGGTTTGCTGGAGGCGGCGTCGATGGCCTGCCAGACGTCGATGTCGAGGTGGCGGGCGAACATCGCGATCTCGTTGACGAGGGCGATGTTGACGTGCCGGAAGGTGTTCTCCAGGAGTTTGGCCAGTTCGGCCTCCTTGGGGGAGGTGACCGGGACGGTGGTGTCGACGAGACCGTCGTAGAACTCCCGCACGGCCTTGAGGGAGGCCTCGCTCACCCCCGAGACGACCTTGGGGGTCTGTTCGAAGCCCCAGACCGGGTTGCCGGGGTCGATCCGCTCCGGGCTGTAACCGAGGTGGAAGTCGGCGCCGGCGACCAGCCCCGAGCCCTCCTCCAGGAGCGGGCCGAAGAGTTCCTGGGTGGTGCCGGGGTACGTGGTCGACTCCAGGATCACGGTCGCGCCGGGCCGCAGATAGCGGGCGAGGGCGCGGGCCGACTCCTCGATGTACCGCAGGTCCGGGGTGCCCTCGTGGAGCGGGGTCGGCACGGTGACGACGGCCACGTCGAAGCCGCCGCAGTCCCGTACGGAGTCGGTGGCCCGGTAGCTGCCGGCCTCCAGGGCGGCGCGGAGACGGGCGGAGGAGACGTCCTCGACGTACGACTCCCCGGCCGCGAGGCTCTTGACGCGTTCGGCGTCGACGTCGAAGCCGATGACCTCGTGGCCGGTCTCGGCGGCCCGGACGGCGAGCGGCAGTCCGACGTATCCCTGTCCCACGACGACGACGCGCATCACGATTCCCCCCTGCTTGCGGTGCTGATCGACGGTGCCGGTGTCCGGCGGAGCAGCTCCCGTCCCGTCATCAGGGCGAAGGAGGCGTTGGTGGTGAGGTAGCGGCGGCCGAGGCGGCGTGGTTCCTGCAGGGCCCGGTAGAGCCATTCGAGGCCGAGGCGCTGCCAGCGGACGGGGGCGCGGCGGGTGACGCCGGCGAGGACGTCGAAGGAGCCGCCGACGCCGTGGACGAGCCCGGCCCCGGTCCGGGCGCCGTATCCGGCGGTGAAGTTCTCCTTCTTGGGCGAGGTCATGCCGAGGAACAGCATGTGGGCGCCGCTGGCGGCGACGGCGTCGGCGATGGCGCCCTGTTCCCGGTCGGCGAAGTAGCCGTGGCGGCTGCCGGCGACCCGCAGGCCGGGGTGGCGGACGGCGATCCGGCGGAGCATCCGGTCGAGCGCGTCCTGGGTGGCGCCGAGGAAGTAGACGGAGAGCCCGGCGGTCTCGGCCTCGGCGAGCAGCCGCTCGAACAGGTCGATTCCGGCGACGCGTTCGGGCAGCGGGCGGCGGAGCAGCCGGCCGGCCCAGACCACCGACTGGCCGTCGGCGAGGATCAGGTCGCAGCCGGAGACGGCGCGGGCGAGGGCCGGGTCGCGGCGCATGGCGACCAGCTTGGCGGCGTTGACGACGCCGATCTCCAGGCGTTCCCCGGCCCGGACGGCGGCGAGGCAGCGCTCGACGGTCTGGTCCAGGGTGAGGGCGTCGAGAGTGACCCCGAAGAGGTGCTGGCGTAACGTCATCTCGCGGTGTCCTCCGGGGTGTCGAGAGCCTCCGGGGTGTCGCCGGGGAGGCCGCCGAGCCAGGCGAAGAGCATCCAGCCGAACTCGTAAGGGCGGCACTCGCGGTCCACGGCGGTGGGCCGGAACACGGTGTCGAGCGGCCGGAGCCGCAGACCGGGCCGGACCCGGGTGCCGAGGCCGCGGGCGGCCCGTACGGCCTTCTTCGGATCGCCCCGGTACACCTTGCGCCAGGTGACGCCGAGCTCGTCCCGGATCATCGGCTCGGTGGAACCGGCGGCGGCGAGTTCGGGGACGTCGGTCATCCAGCGCAGACCGCGGCGGACCGGCTCGCCGAAGTCGGTGCCGCCGGCCTCGGCCAGGTCGAGCAGGGCGGTGGGGGCCATGGCGTGCTGGTGGACACTGTAGACGGGGTAGCCCTCGACGACGGTGCCGCGCCGGGCGTCGTAGTGCCACCACCACTGGCCGCCGTCGCCCTGGAGGGCGCAGATCCGGGCGGCGCAGGCGTCGGCGGCGGCGAGCGCCTCGGGGTCGCCGCCGCCGCTCGCGTGGGCGCGGGCGAGGGCCTGGAGGGGGTACGTCTGGTCGGCGAAGCAGCCGATGTGCGCGCGGTACCACGGGGTGAGGCCGGGTCCGGTGGCGTGCGGGAAGAGCGGGCCGTCACCGATCCGGGCGTCCAGCAGCCGGTCGCGGGCCGCGGCGAGGCGGTCCTCGACGTCGACGGTGCCGGTGGCACGGGCGGCGGCGAGCGCGGAGAGCACCCAGGCGGCCTCGACGGTGTACTGGGGCGTGCCGGGCCGGTCCAGGGCGGCGACCCGGTCGAGCGCGTCGGACAGTTTGGGGTGGCCGGTCTCGGCGGCGGCCCAGGCCACCAGCGCGGCGTCGCCCAACCCCCGTACCCCGGGCAGCCGTTCGACGAGCAGCCCGGTGAACTCCTCGGCGGTGCGGCCGCCGAGGACGGCACGCTGCCGGTCGGCGGGCAGGTAGCGGACGCCGAGCGCGGTGATGGCGGCGTAGCGGAGGCTGGTGCCGCGCCGCTCCAGGGTCCGGGTGCCGTCGCGGCGCGCGGCGCGGGTGAAGGCGAACTCGCCGCCCTCCGGCAGAAGCATCCGCGGGAGGCCCCGCTCGGCCACGGCGAGCAGCCGGCCGGCCAGGGCGTGGAGCGGTCGGTCCGCTCCCGCGAGTGCGGTCAGACGTGAACTACGTGATATTTCGGGTGTGTTGACATCGCGATCGGACACACCCACCCCCCTCGGGTCGGTCCCGGACCAGAGCGGCTGGTCCGGATGGCTGGCTGTTCGACGCTGCCGGTCGACGAGCTGAGCGAGCGATGAGCCTTGGTGCGCTGAACGGTGTGCGGTGAGCCGGGTGGGTCACGGGGTCGAGCGGCGTACCGGGAACGGATCGATGAGTGAAACGACGGACACACGACGGGCACGGCGGGAGAACGGCGCACGACACGGCGAGGACGGAGCGGCGGCTGGTCGGTCCGCCGTCGCGTCCCCGCGTCGGCACACTCGTGCGGACCGGTCGTCGCGGCGCCCCTCGGGGCACCGCCCGGCCGGTCGCGACGGTGCGCGCGGGCGCGGCTATCCGGCCCGTTCGCCGGGCAGCCGGTGAACGGGCGCTCCGGACCGTGGCCGACCGCGGGTATCCCCCACCCGGGCAGACCGGATCCGGCGTGCCTGACATGCGTGACAAGACAGGCGGTCGGCGTCGAAGCGTCGCCGCTTCGGCCTCCCGCCGGTGAAACCCCCCACGAACACCCCCTGCGCACAGCGCGGACGTTGTGCTCGAATCGCAGCGTACAACGGGAAGATAGGCGCACAACACGGGGACGATGACGCCTTTCACGGAATTGGTGGCAAGCGGTCGCGAAGCCGTCCCGATCGTGCCCTTCCCGGAGCGTTCAGCCGCTACAGTGACCAGCGCGCGTACCGCTCACGGCAGTTGGAGACTCGCCCGTGTATCTGGCCGACCGCACCACACCGACCGGAACGACCCGCTCGCCGTCCGGCGGCCGGGTGCGCGGCACCCTCCGCGCGGCCTCGCCGACCGTCCTCGCGCTCGGCACGGTCAGTCTGATCACGGATGTGTCGACCGAGATGGTCACCGCCGTCCTGCCGCTCTATCTGGTCTTCGGCCTGGGACTCGGGCCGCTGGGCTTCGGCATGCTCGACGGCGTGCAGAACGGGGTGAGCGCCCTGGTCCAGCTCGCCGGCGGCCACCTCGCCGACCGGGTGCGCGACCACAAACTGGTGGCCGGGATCGGGTACGGCCTGTCAGCGCTGGTGAAGCCGCTGCTGCTGGTCCCGCACCTGGGCGCCCTGGGCGTGTCCCTGGCCCTGGACCGTACGGGCAAGGGCCTGCGCACCGCCCCGCGCGACGCGCTGATCTCGTTGTCCGCGCCGCCCGAGCGGCAGGGCCGGGCGTTCGGGCTGCACCGCGCGATGGACACCACGGGCGCGCTGCTCGGCCCGCTGGTCGCGTTCCTCATCCTCGGTATGGCGGCGGGGGGTTACGACGCGGTCTTCACGGTCAGCGGCTGCGTGGCGGCACTCGGCGTCCTGGTCCTGCTGCTGTTCGTGCCCGGCGGGCAGCGGCGCGCGGCGCGGGGCGCGCGACCGACCGGCGTTCCGGTACGGAGCCGGGCGGGCCGGGCGGGCCGGGCGAAGGGTCCGGCGGCCGACGCCGAGGCGCGGGTGGATCTGCGGGCCGCGTTCGGACTGCTCCGGACCCCTCGGCTGCGGGCCCTGGCCTGCTGCGCGGTGCTGCTGGGCCTGACCACGGTCAGCGACGCGTTCCTCTACATCCTGCTCCAGCGCCGGGCCGGGGTCGGCGAGCAGCTCCTTCCGCTGCTCCCGCTCGGCAGCGCGGCCGTGTTCCTGCTGCTCGCCCTGCCCGCCGGGCGCCTCGCCGACCGGATCGGGCGCCGGACGGTGTTCCTCGCCGGGCACGCCGGGCTGCTGCTCGCCTACGCCCTGTTGCTGTGGTCGCCGGACACGCCGGCCCTGCCGTACCTGGTCCTCGCGCTGCACGGCATCTTCTACGCCGCCACCGACGGGGTGCTGCCCGCCGCCGTCGCCGCCGTGGTGCCCGCCCCGCTGCGGGCCAGCGGCATCGCCCTGGTCGGCACCGGGCAGGCACTGGCCCGGTTCTGCTGTTCGCTGGCGTTCGGCGCCGCGTGGGCGACCTGGGGCGACGGCCCCGCCCTCGCCGTGGCCGCCGCCGGCCTCGCCTGCTGCGCGGCGGTCGCCGGCGTGGCCCTGCGCCCTTCGGAAGGCCGTCGATGACCCTCACCCCGCAGCGCCGGCTGCTGATCCTCGTCGTGGGGGTGCTGCTCCTCGCGGGCCTGGGCACCTGGTCCGTGCTGTCGGCGGCGGACCGGGCCGCCGAGGAGAACGCGCCGCGCGCGGGCGGACCGGCGTACACGAGCGGGAAGGTCCGCCTGGACGAGCCGGGCCGGCGGGTCTTCCGTTCCACCGCGGCGGGACCCCGGCGCGACCGTCTCGTGTCCGTGCCGGCGACCGCGCCCGAGAACGCCACGCGCACCGCGTCCCCGGTCGCCTGTCTGCGCTTCCACGCGGCGACGGGGACCGGCGTCTGCCTCCAGTCGACCCGTACCCTCGGCCGGCCTTCGTACCGCGCCTTGGTTCTCGACGCCGAGCTGCGCACCCGGCGCGCGTACGCCCTCGCCGGGGTCCCGAGCCGCGCCCGGGTCTCCCCCAGCGGACATCTGGCCGCGTGGACCGTCTTCGTCAAGGGCGAGTCGTACAGCAGCTCCTTCTTCTCGACCCGTACCTCGATCCTCGACACCCGGACCTGGCGACTCGTCCCGAGCCTGGAAGAGTTCGCCATCACCCTGGACGGCCGCGCCTACCACAACGCCGACGTGAACTTCTGGGGCGTCACCTTCGCCGCCGACGACGACACTTTCTACGCCACGCTGAGCACCCGCGATCAGACCTATCTGGTCCGCGGCTCTCTGACGGCCCGTACGGTCACCACCCTGGCCGAGAACGTGGAGTGCCCGTCCCTGTCTCCCGACGAGACCCGCGTCGCGTACAAGAAGCGGGTCCTCGGGAAGACCGCGCTGTGGCGCGAGCACGTCCTGGATCTGCGGACGTCGAAGTCGACCGCGCTCGCCGAACGGCGCAGTGTCGACGACCAGGCGGTGTGGCTCGACGACCGCACGGTCGCCTACGCGCTGCCCGCCACCGAGGACGACGACCGCGCCGGCGGCGAGAACGTCTGGACGGTCCCGGCCGACGGCACGGGCACTCCCCGCGTCCTGCTCGAGGACGCGGCGGCGCCACCCCGTTGATCTCGGGGAGGGGACCGGCAGCCCGAAGAGGTGCCGACGGAGGCCCGTGCCACACCGCCGGAGGCCGAGCCGCCCCCGGTCCCCTTGATCCGGAGGGGGATGGCACGGCGTGCCGCCTGCCCCGGACGGCGGTGTCGCCCGGATGCCAGGAAATTCGCCGAGGCCCGGAATCAAGCCGCCCCACCCCGGCCACTCCCCCGCGTCCGGCGCATCTGTGTTAGACTCACAGAGTTGCAGTTGTGGTACCCATGAACTCATGTGCGCCCGGCAGGAATACTCCTTACGGGCGCATTTTTTGTTTTCCGGATTCTCCGGATGGGGCCTCTGCCTACAGAAGGAGAAAATCATGGCGCAGGGAACCGTGAAGTGGTTCAACTCGGAAAAGGGCTTCGGCTTCATCGAGCAGGACGGCGGCGGCCCGGACGTCTTCGCCCACTACTCGAACATCGCCACCCAGGGCTTCCGTGAGCTCCAGGAGGGCCAGCGGGTTTCCTTCGACGTCACGCAGGGCCAGAAGGGCCCGCAGGCGGAGAACATCGTCCCCGCCTGATCGTCGGCGACGTCATCACAAACCGGGGTTCGCACCATCACGGTGCGAACCCCGGTTTGCGCTGTTTCCAGGAAGGAAAAAAACGCATGCCTCGCAGGCCCCAGAAGTCTGGCCGGCGCACCTCTTCCCCCGCGTCCTCCGCGCCGCCCAAGGAATTCCGGCTGCCGGAAAACACGACGCCCGCATTGCCCGCCGTCGAGGAATTCGCCGAGCTGGACATGCCCGCGGGGCTGCTGAAGACCCTCGTCGCCCAGGGCGTCACCACCCCCTTCCCCATCCAGGCCGCCACGCTGCCGAACTCGCTCGCCGGCCGCGACCTGCTGGGGCGCGGGCGCACCGGCTCCGGCAAGACCCTGGCGTTCGGGCTCGCCCTGCTGGCCCGTACGGCCGGTCTGCGCGCCGAGTCCAGGGCCCCGCTCGCCCTCGTCCTGGTGCCCACCCGTGAGCTCGCCCAGCAGGTCACGGACGCCCTGACGCCGTACGCGACGGCGGTGAACCTCCGGCTGACCACCGTGGTCGGCGGGCTGTCGATCACCAAGCAGGCCGGGGCGCTGCGGCGCGGCGCCGAGGTCCTCGTCGCGACGCCCGGCCGGCTCAACGACCTGGTGGAGCGGGGCGACTGCGAGCTCGACCAGGTGCGGATCACGGTCCTCGACGAGGCCGACCAGATGACCGACCTGGGCTTCCTGCCGCAGATCACCAAGCTGATGCTGCAGGTCCGGCCGGACGGGCAGCGACTGCTCTTCTCGGCCACCCTCGACGGCAACATCGACCGTCTGGTGCAGCGCTTCCTGGTCGACCCCGTCGTGCATTCCGTGGACCCGTCCGCGGGAGCGGTCACCACCATGGAGCACCACGTGCTCCATGTCCTGGACGAGACCGACAAGAAGGCCGTCACCACGCGGATCGCGGCCCGTGACGGCCGGGTCATCCTGTTCCTCGACACGAAGCGGTCCGCCGACCGGCTCGCCAAGCGGCTGCTGTCCGTCGGCGTCCGCGCGGCGGCCCTGCACGGCGGCCGGAGCCAGCCGCAGCGCACCCGCACCCTGGAGCAGTTCAAGAACGGCCAGGTCACGGCGCTGGTGGCGACGAACGTCGCGGCCCGGGGCATACACATCGACGACCTCGACCTCGTCGTGAACGTCGACCCGCCCACCGACCACAAGGACTACGTGCACCGGGGCGGCCGTACGGCCCGCGCCGGCAGCACGGGCAGCGTGGTCACCCTGGTCCTGCCCGACCAGAAGCGGGACGTCAGCCGGCTCATGTCGGACGCGGCGATCCGCCCCCGGACGGCCCGCGTCACCTCCAGTGACCCGGCGCTCGCCGCCCTCACCGGCGCCCGCGAGCCCTCCGGCGTGCCCGTCGTCCTCGAGACGGCCCAGCCGACTCCCCCGGCGACGGCACGACGGGGCCGGAAGCCGGGCACCGAGCCCGGCCGACGGGCCGGCCGTCCGCGCAGGGCCGGCGCCGGAGCCACGGCGGGTGCGTCCGCCGACGCGGGTACGCGGAACCAGGGCCCGCAGCGGCGCGCCGCCGCCACCGGGGCAGCCGGAGCCGACAAGCCGTCCACCGCGGGCGGCGGCAGGCGCGGCGGTGCCCGCCGGACCGGATCCGGAGCCGGAAACGGGGCCGCTGCCGGGGCCGGGAAGGCCGCTGCCGGTGCCGCCGGCTCGGGCGGCCGCGGGGCCGACCGCCGGGCCCGGGGCGCGCGGACGAACGGCGCCGGCGCCGCAGCCGGCAAGCCCGCCCGGGGCTCCGGCCGAGGCGACCGCCGTAACTCCCCCTCGTAGCAGGGGTCGTGCCGCCGTACGGCCGGAATGCCCGGACGTACGGCGGCGGTTGACCTGGTCCGGTGCGCCGGACACGATGCCGGTGGCGTCGGCGTCGACGCCGTACCGCTCCCAGGTACGGTGCGCGGGCGCCACCGCGTCGTCCAGGGAGGCACCCGCCGATGAACATCCCGTCCTCGCCGTCCGAAGGCCGGCCCACCACCGGAGAGCCCGTCCGTCTGGGCGCGCTCGTCCCGCTGACGCGGCCCGGCTGGACCGAGGCGGGCCGGCATCTGCTCGCCGGACTCGAGCTGGCGGTCGGCGAGATCAACGGCATCGGCGGGATCGACGGCAGGCCCCTGGAACTGGTGGTGCGGGACACCGCGGCCGATCCGGCGCGGGCCGAGGCGCACGTGGACGAGCTGGCCGGTCTGGGCGTGACCGCGGTGGTGGGCGAGTACCACAGCGTCGTCGCCCGCGCGGTCGCCACCCGGGCCGAGGCGCTCGGTGTTCCGTTCCTCTGCTCCTCCGCGGTACTCGACGCGCTCACCGACGAGCCGGCGGAAGGGGTCGCGCGGCTGGCCCCGGCCCAGTCCCACGGCTGGCGGATCTACGCGGACTTCCTGCTCCGCCAGGGCCGGAACCGGATCGCCGTGGTGGCCCAGCCCGGCGTCTACTGGGCGTCGGGGACCCGCGTCCTGCGCGAGCGTCTCGCTCCCCACGGCGGCAGCGTCCTCACGCTCGACGCGAACACCCTCACCCCGGAAGCACTGTGCGACGCGCTCGCCGATCACGGCGCGACGGCACTTCTCCTGCTGGTCGGCCATCCGGAACCGGCGGTGCCGATCGTCAGGGCCGTACGGCGCGACGCGCGACTCGCGGACCTCCTCGTCGGCGCCCCGGCCGGACAGCCGGAATTCCCGTCCTGGGCCGTCGCGTTGGGCGAGGAAGGTGCCGGGATCCCGTTCCTGCGCTACCTCCCCGAGCGCCTCGGCCCGCTCGGCGAGCGGGTCGGGAAGGAGCTCCACGAACGGCTGGGCGAGGCGCCCTCGTTCGTCGCCTTCGAGGGCTGGGACACCGTCACCGTCCTCGCCGAGGCGCTGCGTTCCCACGGCACCGGCCGGGCGGCTCTCGCGTCGGCGTGGCCGCATGTGGCGGTCGAGGGCACGCGCGGGCCGATCCGCTTCACGCGTACGCCGGACATCGCCGTATGGCAGTGGGCATGGGCGCCCGTCCAGGTCGCCGACCGTGACCCGGCGGAGCCCGGACGCTTGCGCACCCTGCACTCCGGCTGAGCAAGGGGCGACGAGGCGGCCGGATCCGTCCGGGCTCAAGTCCCGCCCCGTACCGTCCCGTTCACCTACCCAGGCCGCCGGCCCTCGCTCCGCCGAAGGTGACACTCTCCCGATTATTCATTTGATTCGACCAAAAGATTGCGGCAAGGTCGTGGCACTGGGGTGACGGAACGGGAGGCGACGCAGGATGTCCGACACACAGACCCGGCTCGGCAGAGCCCCGATCGGCTCGTTCGTCGCTCTCGGGGACAGCTTCACGGAGGGGCTGGGCGACGAGACCTCCGAAGGCGCGCTCGTCGGCTGGGCCGACCGCTTCGCCGACCGGCTCGCCCACCGCTCCCCCGTACCCCTTCGCTACGCCAATCTCGCCATACGTGGCAAGGTCATCGAAGAGATCATCACCGAACAGGTGCCCCGCGCCATCGAGTTGGCCCCGGACCTGGTCAGCCTGTGTGCCGGCGGCAACGACATCCTGCGGCTCGGGAGTTCGGTGGACCGCATCACCGACCGCTTCGAGGAAGCCGTCGTCGAGCTGAGCGGCGCGGCGAAGACCGTGCTCGTCTTCACGGGCTTCGATCCGCGGGGCACACCCGTCCTGCGCCATCTGCGCGGGAAGATCGCCACGTACACGGCGCACATCCACGCCATCGCGGAGCGGCACGGATGCGCGGTCGTCGACCTGTGGTCCATGACCTCCATCCAGCATCCCCAGGCCTGGAGCGAGGACCGGCTGCACCTCTCGTCCGAGGGGCACCGGCAGGTGGCACTGCGGGCCGCCGAGGTCCTGGGACTGGCTCCCACGGCCCCGGCGACTCCGACGACCCCGGTCCGGGACGCCTCCGCGGCGGCCGTGCGGCGGGGGCCGGCACGGCAGACGGAGCGGCTCGAGGATCTGCGGTGGGCCAAGGAGCATTTCCTGCCCTGGCTCGGTCAGCACCTGCTGGGGAAGAACCCCCACGAGACCCTGGAGCCCAAGCGACCGGAATTACTTCCCCTCTGATGATGCGGTGGTTCCGGCCCTTCAGGTCCAGAGGCCGTCGCCGAGCGTCCCCGACTTCCCCGCGCCCGGCAGGACATAGGCCACGGCCGAAGCCCGGTGCTGGACGAAGGGGTTGAGCGCGTCGCGGGTGGCCAGGCGCTCCTGGACACGGACGAACTGGTTCAGGTCCCGCATGAAGGCGCAGAAGAGCAGGCCGCGATCGTCCGGGCCGTCGTCGTAGCTGTAGCTCCGGCGGAGCATCCGCGCGCCGCGGTCGAGGCGCGGGCTGGCGAGCCGTACATGAGCGGTGGCGGGGATGACGTACGAGCCGTCGGGGTTCTTGGCGTAGACGTCCGGCTCGTCGTGCTCGGCGGTCCCGCTGAGCGGCGAACCGTCCCCGGCGCGGCGGCCTATCACCCGGTCGCGCTTGCCCTCGGGCAGGGCCCCGAAGCCGGCGACGTCCATGTGGATCCGGCGGTAGACCAGGACCGTGCCGTCCCGGTGGGCTCCGGAGGGGCCCCAGACCCACTGATCGGCCGCCGCGCGATCGGGATTGGCCGTGCCGTCCTTGGAGCCGAACAGATTGCGCGGGGTGGTGCCCGGCGCCGTGGGGGCCATGAATCCGGACTGGGTCCAGCGCGGTACGGCGCCGGCGGACCGCGCCGCCGCGGCGACGAGTTCGGCGACCACAGTGAGGGTCCAGCGGTCCGCCGCGCACAACTGGACCAGCAGGTCGCCGTCGCCGCGGCGCGGATCGAGGCGGTCGCCGGGGAAGGCCGGCAGCACGGCGAGCGAGGCGGGGACGTCGAGCCGGAGGCGGGCCGCCGCCGCGGGGCCGATGCCGACCAGGGAGGTGAGCCGGGTCGTGGCACCGCTCTGGAGCCGGGGGTCCGCCGGAGCCTCGGAGGCCGCGGTGGCGAGCGTGCCGGTGAGCGCGCCCAGCACCTCGCGCAGGGTCTTCCGGTCGGCGGCGGCCGACGTCCGCGGAAGGTCGAAGGCGAGCAGATGCGTGGCCGGCTGCTGGGGTGCCAGCACACCCGCCTGCCGGGTGCCGTGGAAGGAGATCGCGGTCGCGGCCGGCGGAGCCCCGGCGCCGGCCGTAACAGACCGGCCGTCCGTACGGTCCCCTCGCGCCAGTTCGGCGGCCGCCGCGCCGATTCCGGCCGCGAGCACCGCACCGCCGGCGAGCAGCGCCCCGCGCCGCCCGATGCCGCTCGCCGCGGCCGGGGACGAACCCTGCGCATTTCCCTGTTCGGTGGGCATCCGCCTATTGGAGACGATAGAACAACTTCCATGCAAATCCTGTCTACAAAGGGCCTGTTGACGCCCTCCGCCGGACCGTCGGCCGGATTCCGGAAAGCGTCGCGTCTGTCGGCCCTGCTCGCCGCGCTCGCGCTCGCGGCCACCGGGTGTTCCGGTACGGAGTCGGCGAAGGACGACGCCCGGCATCCGGCCGGGAGCGTGGTGCGCGTGCCGCAGGACTTCCCCACGGTGCAGCAGGCGGTGGACGTCGCCCGCGAGGGAGAGACGGTGCTGATCGGCCCCGGCGTGTACCGGGAGAGCGTCAGCGTCACCAAGCCCCGCCTGGTGCTGCGCGGAACGGACCGCAACAAGGTCGTCTTCGACGGCGGTCTGCGCACGGCCAACGGCATCACCGTGACCGGCGCCGCCGGGGTGGTCGAGAACCTCACCGTGCGCAACTACCTCGCCAACGGCGTGCTGTTCACCGGCGTCACCGACGAGAAGCTGCAGCGGCGCGGCGCCGGCGGCTCCGCGTACGATCCGCTGGACACCAAGCGCTTCCCGCCCGTCCGCGGCTTCCGGGCGACCCGGGTGACGTCGTACAACAACGGTCTGTACGGCATCTACGCCTTCGACGCGCGCGACGGCGTGATCGAGGAGTCGTACGCCTCCGGGCACGCCGACTCCGGCATCTACGTCGGCCAGTGCAAGCCCTGCGCCACCCTCGTCCGCGGCAACACCGTGGAACGCAACGCGGTCGGCATCGAACTGACCAACGCCTCCGACCAGTTGTCGATCCTGGGCAACCGCGCCGCCGGCAACCGGGTCGGCATCACGGTCAACTCCAACGACCTGGAGGCCCTCGCCCCGCAGCAGAACGCGGTGATCGCGGGCAACGTGGTCACCGGCAACAACTCGGCCGACTCCCCCGAGCAGGCGGACGGCGGCTTCGGCATCGGGATCGGCCTCGGCGGCGGCACCGGGAACCGGGTCCAGCGCAACCTGGTCCAGGGCAACCGGTCGGTCGGAGTGATCATCACCGACCCGTCGGGCCATCCGGCGAGCGGCAACCGCGTCGAGGGCAACCGCGTCACCGGCAACGGCACCGATCTCGTCCTGGCCTCGGTCGATCCCGGCAACTGCTTCACGGACAACCGGCCCGCCACCCAGAGCCCGGACCGCCTTGAGCGGAACGCGGGCTGCGGCAGCGGCCGGAAGGGGGCCCTGCCCGCCGGGCGGGCGACCGCGGTGCAGGCGCCGCCCGGGGTCCCGTTCAACCGCGTACCGGCCCCGCCCTCCCAGCCGTCCCTGCCGGACCCGACCGCCCCGGGCAAGCCGGCGACCGGCCTGCCGGGTGCCGTCGACCCGGCCGCCTACCCGCTCCCGAAGGACGCGAACGCCGTACCGAAGGCGCGCTGAGTCCGGCGCGGTTCTGAGAACCGAGGGGCGGGTCAGCCGGTGGCCCACGGCGCCTCGGGGAGCTTCGCGCGGGCGTCGCGCCCGAGGAACTCCAGGGTGGCCGGGGTCCCCAGCCCCGGCATCCGCATCGTCACCTTCGCCAGGCGGCCGTCGCCGTCGACCCAGTACGTCAGCGGCGACCGGCCGTCGTCGGGCCCCGTGCCGGGCCGGGCGCCCTGCGCGCGGGGGCCGGCGATCCGGTCGTAGTCGTCGCGGCCGTTCATATGGTCGCGCCCCAGCCAGCGGGCGCCGGACTGGGCGAGGAGCAGCGGGTTGTCCGGGCGGTCCGCGCCCAGGCCGATCATCAGCTGAAGCCCGGCGTCCAGGGGATCCGCCGTATAGGAGCGCGGGGACCAGCCGGACCGCGGGACCCGCTCGGCCCGCGACCAGGGCGGGTCGGCGTCGCCTTGGGGGCCGGGGGCCAGGCCGAGGCCGCCGGCGTCCCAGACGATCAGCCCGCGGTCGAGCGTCCCCGCCGTGGCCGTGGTCGCCCCCGGCGCCCCGGAAGCACCCGAAGCCCCGGTGATCGTGTAACTCCCCACGGCCCGGCGTGTCCGGTAGTCCACGACCCCCTTGACGGCCACCCTCACTCCGCCGCCCTCGTCGACGAAGAGCCGCACCGCCACCGGACTGGCCTGGTACAGGTCCAGCCGTGACAGCGCGAGCCTGGACGCCTCCTCCGTGGTCACCGGCCGTTCGGCGGGGGTGTCGTCGGACAGGACCCACCAGGCCGCCACGCCGGCCGCCGCCGCACCGAACACCACGACCGCGACCAGACCGGCCCAGAGGGACCGGCGCGGCGTCCGGCGTGCTATCCGACCGGCGGTCTTCTTCTTCCGAGCCATGCGCTCGCCTTCTCTCGTCGGTCGGTGACACAGGTGGGCGGGCCCGCGGACCGGTGGTCCACGAACCCGCCCGAGCCGGACCGGAGTTCACCCGGTCCGGCCGCCCCTCAGGAAACCAGAGGGACTAGAGGGGTCGCGCCTTGCGCCTGCGCCGCATCAGGACGACCAGGGTCGCGCCGAGGACGGTCAGCGCCGCGCAGCCCGCCACCAGCGGACCCGCCAGGCTCGTGCCGGTGGACGCCAGGCCGCCGCCCGGGCCGGACGCGTGACCCGAACCGGACGAGTGACCCGGGGTCCCGGGGGTTCCCGGCGTACCGGGTGTGCCCGGCGCCGGCGTGGTCGGCTCCGGTGTCGGCGTGGGTGCGGGCAGCTTCTTGTTGACCGCTGTCACCGAGACCCCGTCGGCAAGGTTGTCGGCGGTGAGCTCCAGCGGCCCGGACACCGCCTTGTCGGGTACGGCGTAGCCGTCCGGCGGGCTCACCTCCTGCCAGTAGTACGTGCCCACTTCGCCGCTGCCCCCGCAGAGGCCGTCGGCCGTGGTCACGCAGGGCTCGCCGGTCTTCGTGTCCGGCTTGTCGCCGGTGGTCTGCAGGTCGTCGGTGCCGTTCGTCTCCTTCCACAGCTGGAACGTGGCCCCGGCCAGCGGTTTGCCGTCCTGGTCGTGCTTGACCAGGCGCAGCGCGCCTTCCTGCTGCCGGAAGCCGAAGTCGTACGTGTGGTCGTTCTCGCCCGGCCCGCCGGTGGTCAGCGCCCGCTCGGGGAACTTCGCGCCGTCCGGGACGATGCCCTTGGAGTCGATGAAGTGGTTGTCACCGACGTCCGCCTTCGTGGGCACCCACTGGTAGAGCGGTCCCCCCTTGGCGTAGTCGGCCGGGTTGTCGAGACGGATCGTGTACTTCGTCTTCGGCTTGAGGCCGCCGGAGACATTGGAGTCGTCGAAGTAGTACTCGCCGCGCTCCGTCGTCTTCGCCGTCCCCACGAGCGTGCCCGACGCGTCGTACAGGTTGACCGTCGCGCCCGGGACGGGACGCTGCTCCGGGCTCTGGACGCCCTTGCGCTCGGGGTCGTACCAGACGCGGTTGCCGATCTGGAGCGGAGCCTGGTCGCAGAGCACTTCCAGGTCGCCCATCGAGGCGCCCTTGCCGAACGGGGCCGCCGTCCCGGCCGGGTTGAGACGCAGACCGGACTTCGGGTCCTGCTTGCCGTCGCGCTTGTTGAAGGTGGTGCCGTACCCGAAGGCGGTGCTGTTCGGGTCGAAACCGGAGGTCGCGATGGTGTCCTCGACCTTGGAGAACGCCATGCCCGCGAAGGACGCGTTGTGGTGGGACCCCATGCGGCTGGTGTCGAAGAAGCGGGTTCCCCGCGGGGAGAGCCCACAGCCGTTGTTGGTGTCCATCACGTACGTGCCGTCCGCCAGGCATGCCTTGTTCAGGTCACCGCCGGACAGAACGGTGCCGACCGAGTTCGGAGTGGGTCCGGCCGGTGCGCGGTCGCCGAAGCGGTCGCGGAAGGCCAGCAGCATGGACCCGTCGGCCTCGAAGTCGATCTCTCCCAGCTCCGGCTCGGGCTGGGCGATGTACGTCCCGCACGCCTGGCCGTTCTGGGAGGTCGGGAAGGTTCCGGTCCAGGGGAACCAGCCCGCCCCGTCGCACGGGGGCCCGCCGACGGTCGACTCGCGCGGGTAGTCCAGTCGCTGGTCGAGAACCGGCTTCCTTACCGCACCGGTGGCAAGGTCGAAGGGCATGACCACGGCGCGCAGGTCCGCGGCCTTCCCGGTGGACTCGCCGGAGCACACGCCGCCGACGTAGCCGAGACCGTCGTGCAGGCCGAGGCCGAACGGACGCCAGTCGCCGGGCGCGGGGCATCCCGGGTCCGGGATGGCCGTGACGGCCTTCGGCTTGTCCGCGGTCGGCGCCGTGGCGTCGTAGCGGTAGAGCTTGCGGTCGTTGAGGTTGACGACGAACAGGTCCTTGCCGTCGTCCGTGATCTTGATGCCGCCCAGGCTCTCCTTTCCGGGCACGGCGACGAAGCCGTCGTCGGTGCCCGCGCCGTGCTTCGTCGTCCCCGCGTCGGGGACGGTGGTGAACAGGGTGGTCTTCTTCGTCTCGCGGTCGGTCACGTAGACGCCGCCGGCGCCGCCCGGACCGTAGTCCGTCGTGCGCTTGGCCACCGCCGAGGAGAACACCCGCTTGTCGGCCTTGTTCCACGCGATGCCGTAGAGCGTGCCGGTGTCGGCATTGGTGGCGACGTTCGTGACATTGACGTCGACGCCATCCTGGCCACGCGCGCTGTACGGGAAGGAGACCAGCGTCCGCTGGGTCCCGCCCTCGCGCGTGGCGGGCTGACAGGACGTCACCAACGGCGCGTTCTTCTGGCAGTACTCGCCAGGGCTCCACAACCCGGTGGTGAACGCCGCGGTCTTGCCGCCGGAGAGGTCGACGAACTCCTCGTTGCTGCTCAGCCGATCGGGCGCACCGGCCAGTCCCTGCCGGGAGGCGAAGGCCGGGAAAAGGACTCCCGGCTTCGGATTCTCCACCTGTACGCGGTACTTGCCGCTGGTGACCTTGCCCGCCGTCGGGGCCAGCGTCACGGTGCCGTCGGCCGCCGTGACCCCCTCGACGCCCGCTCCGGCATCGTCGGTGAGGGTCACCTTGACCCCCGCCATGCCGGGTTCCAGCGCGGGCGTCCACACGCCGCTGTCGTCCACGGCCCGGATCACCCGGACCGTCACCGATCCTTCCTCGGTCTGCGAGTACGCGACCGGCGCCAGGGCCAGAGCCCCGCCGCCCATGCCCAAGGCGAGCGCGGTCGCACCGACCACGGTGCGGCGGCCGGGCATGCCCCGGCGGCGCCGACGTGGTTCGGGCGCGGCTGCCCTGGTGCTCTCATTCGTGAATGTCATCCCCTGCTCTCAGCGTTCGAAGGGGCCTATGGCCCGGCTCGTGAGGGAGTACACAGAGATGCGGAGAAACCGCCTCACCGGGATCCTAGAGCCGCTTTGAGCATGATCGTGGCGGAATGGCGAACTCTCCTTCCGCTCAGCGTTCGCGTGGTGGTCTTCGCGCACCTCACGAGTGGGTCGACAAAGCTGTAAAGCCGTTCCGTTACGTGCAGTTGACACATAGCCAGACGACTTGTCGACGCCGAATCAGGGCTGCTTCACGGGGTGCGCCCACAGGACGGCGCCGCCGGTCCCCTGGGGCGAGGGGACCGGCGGCACCGCGTTCCATGGGGCGGCGAAGGCCGCCGGAGAGAGGTCAGCGAGCGGCCGCCAGGCCGGGCGCGATGTCCACGATCATGTCCTCCTGGCCGCCGACGAGCCGGCGCCGGCCGCATTCCATGAGGATGTCGCGCACGTCGACCTCGTAGCGCCGCGCGGCGGTCTCCGCGTGCCGCAGGAAGCTGGAGTACACGCCGGCGTAGCCGAGCGTGAGCGTCTCGCGGTCGACCCGGACGGGGCGGTCCTGCCGCGGCCGGACGATGTCGTCGGCGGCGTCCTGCAGCCGGAACAGGTCGCAACCGTGCCGGAAGCCCGACAGGCCGGCGACGGCGATGAACGCCTCGATGGGGCAGTTGCCCGCGCCCGCGCCGTGTCCGGCGAGCGAGGCGTCGACGCGGTACACGCCGTTCTCGACCGCGACCACCGAGTTGGCGACGGAGAGCGAGAGGTTCTCGTGGGCGTGGATGCCGATCTCGGTGGCCGGGTCGAGGACGTCCCGGTAGGCGCGCACCCGGGCGGCGACGTCGTTCATCGTCAGCCGGCCGCCGGAGTCGGTGACGTAGACGCACTGCGCGCCGTACGACTCCATCAGCTTCGCCTGCCGCGCGAGCCGCTCGGGCTCGGCCATGTGGGAGAGCATCAGGAAGCCGGAGACGTCCATGCCCAGTTCGCGGGCGGCGGCGATGTGCTGCGCGGAGATGTCGGCCTCGGTGCAGTGGGTGGCCACCCGTACCGAGCGGACGCCGAGGTCGTAGGCGTGCTTCAGCTCGTGGAGGGTGCCCACGCCCGGCAGCAGCAGGGTGGTGAGGCGGGCCCGCTTCAGGACGGAGGCGGCGGCCTCGATCCACTCCCAGTCGGTGTGGGAGCCAGGGCCGTAGTTGAGCGAGCCGCCGGCGAGGCCGTCGCCGTGGGCGGTCGGCCCGGGTGCTCAGCCGGCCGGGGTGCCGTCCGCCGGCGGGCCGTACAGGTCCCGGTAGGACGGGAAGAGCCCGCCGGGGGTGTCGGTGGTACGGGCGGCCAGCGCCGCGTGCACCACGGCCCGGCAGACCGCGTCGGCGCCCGCCGCGAGGATCTCATCGACCGCCGCCGCCTCGATGTGGACCTCCCAGCCGGTCCGGTCCGCGCCGCCTGCCTCGTCGTCGCCGGTCAGGGGCCGCCGGCCGGTCGACAGCGCGAACACCGTGTCGCCGTCGGTCAGCAGGTGGACCGGCCGGATCGCACGGGCCAGGCCGTCGTGCGCGGTGCCCGCCAGCTTCTGCGCCTGGGCGCGGGTGAGCACGGCGTCGGTGGCCACGACGACCAGGGTCGTGTTCAGCCGCCGTACGTCGTCGGCCTGCCGCCGCCGGCTCTCCTCCAGCGCGGCGGCCAGTCGTTCGCGGGCCCGGGCGTGTACGGCGGGGTCCGGCAGCGGCGCGTGCGGCCCGTGGGTCCGGAACTCGTCGCCCAGCGCCGTCCACGCCCCGTACAACGCGCCGGTGGCCGGGTCGACGAGCGAGCCGGAGGCGTTGACCGCGACCAGCGCCGCGACGGTCGCCCCGGACGGCAGGACGACACTCGCCGTACCGATACCGCCCTTCATGCCGCCGGACACCGCGCCCGTACCGGCCCCCGTACAGCCCTCGCGGACAGGCCTGCCCTCGCCGCCGCGGGCCGCCTCCCCGATGGCCTCCCGCCCCAGCGCCGCGCCCGGCCGGGCGGACCAGCGGCCGCCGCGCCCCAGGTCGAACAGGGCGGCGGCGGGCACGACCGGCACCACCTGGTTCGGGCCCGCGCCCACCCGGAAGCCGCGGCCCCGCTCCTCCAGCCAGGCCGCCGCGCCGGACGCCGCGTCGAGGCCGAAGGCGCTGCCGCCGGTGAGCACGACCGCGTCGATCCGGGCCACCAGGTTGCGCGGATCGAGGGCGTCGGTCTCCCGGGTTCCCGGTCCCCCGCCGCGTACGTCGACCGCCGCGGTCATCCCGTCCTCCGGCGCGAGGACCGCGGTGACACCGGTCAGCCAGCCGTCCTCGGTGCGCTCGGCGTGCCCGACCCGGAGCCCGGCCACGTCCGTCAGCGCGTTGTGCGGTCCGGTGCGCGGCTCCGGCCCGGCTGTCGGCGTCCCACTCATGCACTGCCCTCCGCTCGCTCGCCCGCGGCGGCGCCGGCTCGCGCCGCCGTCCGCCGTCCGCCGATTCGTACCCCCGCCCGGTCCGTATGATCCTCCGGCCGGCCGGGCGGCGTCAGGATCAGCCCGACTTCGGCGGATTGCCCGCGTCGAAGGCGAAGAGCGTGTTCTTGGCCGCGGCCACGACCACCGCGCGCCCCGCGACGGTCACGCGCGGGCTCGCGCCCTCCTCGCCCGTCAGCCCGTCGGCCTGCGGGTCCGTCGTCCACAGGGCCTTGCCGTCGCGCGGCGACAGCGCGACCACCCGACCGGTGGCCGAGCTGAAGAACACCGCGCCCTCTCCGGCGGCGGGACCCGACGCGCCTTCCACGCTGGTCTGCCGCGCCCACTTCTTGCGGCCGGTCGCGGGGTCGATCGCGGTGACGAGACCGGTCTGCCCGCTTACGTAGAGGGTGCCGTCGACCATGCCGGGCGTCCCGTCGTACGTCGCGTCCAGCGGGGTGTACACGACCTTCCCCGAGGCCGGGTCGACCCGTGCCACCCCGTCGTAGGCGCCCAGCGGCGTTCCCTGTTCGAGCCTCGTCAGGAGGACGAGGCGGCCGTCGGCGACACCCATCGGTTCGGCGGGACCGTCGACGGCGATGGGCTCGCCCAGCTTCCCCGTGGCGCGGTCGAGCGGGTACAGGGTGGGGTTGCGCACCGCCGAGTCGCTCAGCTCCGTGTGCGTGGCGCACATGGCGAGGAGCCGCTGGTCCAGCGGGACGGGGGCGCACTGCCGGCCGGCGGGGAACGCCCTCGTCCAGGCGACCTCACCGCTGTGCGCGTCCCGGGCCTCGAAGCGGGAGTTCGCGGCGTCGATCGTCACGACGGTGGAACCGAGGACGAGGGCGTCCTGGGACCGGCCCGTGACGGCCATCGACTGGGCGCCGGAGGGCACGGACCACAGCTCCCGGCCGCTGGCCGCGTCGACGGCCACGACCTCGCTCTGGGGGTCCTGCGGGGAGTCCAGGGCGGCGAAGCGGTATCCGAGCACCGTGTCGTCGGTGGCGTCCACCATGTGCACGCCCTGGACGGGGACGCCCGGGCTCGTCACCGTCCACACCCGCGAGCCGTCCACGGCCTTGATCCGGGCCGCGACGACACCGCCGCCGCCGCAGAACACCGCGTCACCGTGGGCGACGCACCGCAGCTCGTCGGGGATGTCCTCGCGCCCGCCCGGGACGGTCGTGCGCCACGGCGCGAAGCCGGCCGGAAGCACGCCGCCCGGCACCACGACGCCGCTGCCCTTGGCGTCGGTGCCGGGTTCCCGGGGACCGCCCGCCGTCAGGACGGCCACTCCGCCGCCGATCGCCGCCACCGCGACCCCGGCCGCGAGCACGGGCCGCCACCGGCGGCGCAGCCGACGGCCGAGGGGGATGCCGGTGCGGCCCGTATCGGGACCGGGCGGCGTGACGGCCGGGGAAGTCGAGTCGGTCGCCGCCTGGGTGTCCGGGGTGACCGGGGTGACGGGAGTAGCCGGGGCAGCGGGGGCAGCCGGGGTGACGGGTGTCGCGAGGTGGTGCTGGGTGTTCACATCGCGGGTACTGCAGCCCGCGTCGGCCCCGCCCTCCCCCGCCCCACCGAGGTCGGCCGGCAAATCCCGCAGCAGCACGAGGAGTTCGTGCGCCGAGGGGCGCCCGTCGGGCTCCTTGTCCAGGCACAACTCGACGACCGTACGCAGCGCCGGCGGCACGGCGTCCAACGACGGCGCCTCGTGCACGACTTGATACGCCGTCATGTACGGGCTGTCCGCGTCGAAAGGCCCGCGGCCCGTCGCCGAGTACACCAACAGCGTGCCCAGCGAGAAGACATCGGACCCCGGCCCGACCCCGCGCGGCGCCTGCAACTGCTCCGGCGACATGAAGGGCGGCGTCCCGATGACCCGGCCGGTCATCGTCAGCGTCTGCTGGTCCGCGGCGCGCGAGATGCCGAAGTCGATGACCCGCGGGCCCTCGGGCGACAGCACGACGTTCGAGGGCTTCAGGTCACGGTGGACGACCCCGACCCGGTGGATGTCGCGCAGGGCCTCCGCCAGCCCGATCGCGAGCCTTCTCAGCTCCGCCCCGCTCAACGGCCCCTCGGCGGCGATGTGCTGGGCGAGGGTGTTCCCCTCGATGTACGTCGTCGCCATCCACGGCTGCTCGGCCTCGGGCGCGGCGTCGACCACGGCGGCGGTGAACGCGCCGCTCACCCGCCGCGCCGCCGCCACCTCCTGCCGGAACCGGATACGGAACTCGTCGTCCGCGGCGAACTGCTGGTGGATCAGCTTGATCGCGACAGGCCGCCCCGAACTCGTACGGGCCAGGAAGACCGTACCCATGCCACCCGAGCCGAGCCGCGCCTCCAGCGGATAGCCGCCGATCTCGGCTGGATCACCTCCGCGCAGCGACACTCTCCCCGACCTCCCGTTTTCCCCCGCGCGGCTCTGCCACCACGGTCCCGCCTACCTGTCTGCGCACAAACTAGCCGCAGGTCGTCATGGGGCCGCAGAGTGGGTGACGATCGGCGAGCCTCAGGCCGTCTCCCGGGGTCCGGAACACCATCCGTGACCCCGGCCTCACCGTCCGGCGGGATTCCCGGCCGCCGGCCCCTACGCGCCGCGACGGACCCGGGCGGCCTTGCGGGCCTCGGCGAGCCGGCGGGCCTCCGCCGACCGGCGCGACCCGCCCCCACCGGACCCACCGGACCCACCGGACCCTTCGGGGCGCGAACCGAGACCGCGGAACGGGGCGCCGCCGCGCTTCGGGCGCTCCTCGGCCGGCGCGCTCCCGCCGACGGGAACCCCGGAGGGGGCCTTGGCGCCGGTGATACGGCTCAGCTCGGCCTCGCCGGAGCGGACCTTCGTGACCTGCGGGCGGATGCCCGCCTCGGTCAGGAGACGGACCACGTCCCGGCGCTGGCCGGGCAGGACCAGGGTGACGACCCGGCCGGACTCGCCGGCGCGGGCGGTGCGGCCGCCGCGGTGCAGGTAGTCCTTGGGTTCGCCGGGCGGGTCGACGTTGACGACGAGATCGAGGTCGTCGACGTGCAGGCCGCGGGCCGCGACGTTCGTGGCCACCAGGACCGTGACGGCGCCCGACTTGAACCGGGACAGGGTGTGGGAACGCTGGGGCTGCGACTTGCCGCTGTGCAGCGCGGCGGCCCGCACGCCGCTGCCCATCAGGTGCCGGGTGAACTGGTCGACCGCGTGCTTGGTGTCCAGGAACATGATCACGCGCCCGTCTCGGGCGGCGATCTCGGTCGCGGTGGCGTACTTGTCGGGGCCGTGCACCTGGAGGACGTGATGGTCCATGGTGGTGACCGCGCCGGCCGCGGGGTCGACCGAGTGGACCACCGGGTCGTGGAGGTAGCGGCGGACCAGGTGGTCCACCTCGCGGTCCAGGGTGGCCGAGAACAGCAGCCGCTGGCCGTCGGGGTGCACCTGGTCGAGCAGGGCGGTGACCTGGGGCAGGAAGCCCATGTCGGCCATCTGGTCGGCCTCGTCCAGGACGGTGACGCGCACCCGGTCCAGGGCGCAGTCCCTGCGCTCGACGAGATCCGTGAGGCGGCCGGGAGTCGCGACGACGACCTCGGCCCCGGCCCGCAGCTCGGCGGCCTGCCGGCCGATGGACATGCCGCCGACCACGGTGGCCAGCCGCAGGTTCAGCACCCGCGCGTACGGGGTGAGCGCCTCGGCGACCTGCTGGGCCAGCTCGCGCGTGGGGACGAGGATCAGGGCCCGCGGCTTGCGCGCCTCGGCCCGCCGTCCGGCCGTACGGACGAGAAGCGCGAGGCCGAACGCGAGCGTCTTGCCCGATCCGGTACGCCCGCGCCCGAGGACGTCCCGCCCCGCGAGGGAGTTCGGCAGGGTGGCGGCCTGGATCGGGAACGGCTCGGTCACTCCCTGGGCGGTGAGCGTCTCCAGCACCGCGGCGGGCAGACCCAGCTCGCCGAAGGCCGCGACCGCCGGAAGGGCCGGGACGACGGGTTCCGGCAGCGCGAATTCCTCCGCCGCCCCGGAGGTGTGCGCCTCCTCCCGCGGACGCGCGGGGTCGTTCGTGGCAGCCGATCGGCTCATGGAGCACCTTCCTCGATGGGGCGCGCGTCGAGGAATTCCCGACGGAACGAGTCGGACGAATCACTGGAACGAGCCGAAAATGAGACCGAGGAAATTCTATCGGAATCCGAGAACGACGACCCGGGCCTCGGGGCGGGGCACGCGCCGGGCCAGGCGGAGCGCCGGCAGGGCGCCGATCCGCGGCGACGCGGCAGAAGGACGGCGTCGGCGGGGGCCGCCCCGCCGGTCACCGGCGGGGCGGGGTGCTCCCCGTCGCGTATCCGACGGGGGGCGTCACTCTCCGTATGACGGGTGGGGCGAGGCGTCATCCCTCGTGCGGCACGGGGGCCGCGCCGGTCAGAAGATCTTCGACAGGCCGCCGGTGATCGAGGACACCAGCTCCTTGCCCTCGTGCGCGACCTTGGAGACCACGGGCGCGACCTCCTTCGCGATCGGCTTCACCAGCTTGCCCCGGCCGAAGGTGAGCAGGTTGAGCGCGCTCTCCCCGGCGGCGCTGACGAACTGGCCGCTGGTGAAGCCGTGTTCGATGCCGGTGAAGAGGGCGCCCAGCGCGCCGGCCCCCAGCGACACGTAGCCGAAGAACGCCGCACCCGCGGCGAGCGGCGGGAAGACCAGGCTGGCCGCGCCGAGACCCATCGCGATCATGCCGGAGGCGACGCTGACCTTGTTGGCGGCGTCGGCCCACCAGCCGGCGTCCGACCACCAGTCCTCACCCCCGTTCCCGCTCCCGCCCCCGGTGCCGGTGCCATTGGGGTGGACATCGTCGTGGGTGTTGCTGTCGGCCGGGTTCTGGCCCTTCTCCCGCTCCTCCTGCGCCTTCTCCTTGGCCACGCGGGCGGCCTCGGCGATCTCCGCCTCGCGCTTCTGCGTGGCGATCCGCTGCGCCTCGCTGGCGGCGGCGGCCGCCGCCGCGTTGTCCCGGCCCGCCTGCAGCGCGGACTCACGGGCCGCGGCGGCCGAAGCCTGGGCGTTGTAGGAGGACTGGAGCGCCGAACGGGCCGCGTCGACGGCCTTGTTGGCGGAGTAGTTCGCCGACCGGGACGCCTGGCGCGCGGTCGCCGCCGCCGCATTGGCCTGATTGGCCGACGCCTGGGCGGCCGCCGCGGAACGGTCGGCGGCGTCGGCGTTGTCCTTGGCCTGCTGCGAGTAGGTGTTCGCCGTGCTGGCCGCGAGCAGCGCCTTGTCGGCCCACTCCTGGGCCTTGTCCGCGGCGTCGCGGGCGTCGGCGGCCGCCTTCGACGCGTCCGCCGCGTCCTTCTGCGCCTGGTAGGCGATCTTGGCCGCGGCCGCGATCGACCCGCGGATCGCGGAGACGTGGGTGGCGGAGTCGTGGTCGAGCTGCGCCGCCGTGTACTGCACGTGCTGGACGAAGTTCCGGCGCATCCAGGTGGGACCCTCCAGGGCCACCTCCGCGTACGCCTTCACGTACTCCCCGCCCTTGGCCACCGCGGTCGCGGTGGCCACCGCGTCGTCCTCCCGCACCGCGGCCGGGTAGGTCTCGTTGAAGAACTCCTGGTACCCCTCCGCGGTGTTCTTGTCGAGCGCGTCGTTGGCGGCCTTGACGACGGCCTTGCCCGGGTTGTCCTTGAGGATGCGGCCGATCTGGACCTGGTTGTCCTCCCGGGACGCGCGGACCACTCCGGAGGTGAGGAAGTCGCCCACCGCCGTCGAACTCGAGCTCGACAGGGCGGCGTGGGCGGCCTCGGCGATGGCGGGGCTGGATATCTGCGCGAGGTAGAGAACGGCCTCCCGGTCGTCCTGGTTCTTCGCGAGGGACCGGTCGAGGTCCACCCAGGAGAGCACGTCGTCGTCGCTGCCGGCCAGCGCGAACTGCGCCGCCTGCCGCGTCCACGCGCCCTGCGCGACGAGCAGCCCGGTGGCGGCCTTGCGGCCCAGCGTGGCGGCCAGCGCCAGGTCCCCGGTCTGCCACAGGGCCTTCTCGGCCGAGGCGATGAGGTCCTTGAGCGCCTGACTGGTCTGGTCGTCCTGGGTGCGCTTGTTCTTGTACGCGGCCTGTTCCTCGGCCTCGAGCTGGGCCAGCAGGCGGGCTTCCTCGATGCCCTGCAGCTTGTCCTGCTCCAGCCGGGCCATCTCCGCGTCCCGGGCCGCCTTCTCGACCGCCATGGCGTCCGTCACCGCCTTGGTGGCGATGTCGGCGGCCTTCACGGCCTCCGCGGCGTGCGCGGTGGACTTGTTCGCGAAGTCGATGGCCTTGCCGGCGTTCTTCACCGCCTCGTCGGCGGCGTCGGCGGACGCCAGGGCGTGCGCGGCGGCGGAGTTGGCTGCGTCGCGCGCCGCGCGCGCCGCGACCGCGGCCGTGTTGGCGAGGGCCTGGGCGGTGGAGGCGGAGTTGGTGGCGCGGTTGGCCGCGGCCGACGCGATGGCCGCCTGGCGCTTGGCCTCGGCCGCTTCGGACTGGGCCGCGCCGGAGGCCGCGGCGGCCTGGGCGGCGGCCTGAGCTGCGGCGGCGGAGTTGCGGGCGGCGCTCGCGGCGGCGGCGCCGGCGTTGACGGACTCGGCGGTGGCGGCCGCGGCGTAGTCGGCCGCCTTGGCCGCGGACTGGGCCTTCGCGGCCGCGTCACGGGCGGCGACGGCGGCGTTCTTGGCCACCTCCGTCTTGGAGGCGTCCTTGGAGGCGGCGATGGCCGCGTTGTAGGCCTGCGAGGCCGCGTTGCCGGCCGCCGAGGCGGCGTGGGAGGCCGCCGTGGCCGCGTAGGAGGCACGGCGGGAGGCGTTCACGGCCGCGTTGGAGGCGCTGATGGCGTCGCGGGCGGCGTTCGCCGCGCCCTTCGAGGCGTCGGCCGCCTTACGGGCGGCCGCGGCGGACTTCTGTACGTCCTGCTGGGCCGCCGCGGCCTCGGCGGCGGCCTTCTCGGCAGCCTCCTTGGCCTTCTGGGCGGCGGTCTGGGCGCGTGCGGAGGCCTCGATGGCCAGGTCCGTCTCGGCCTGGGCGCGCTTGCCCTCCCGCTCGACCACCGCGACGAGTTCGGCGATGGTCGCCGACTCCTGGTCCCGGGCCCGGGCGATGTGCTGGCCGGTGTCCAGAAACCACTGCACGTCGGAGGCCGAGCCGCTCAGCGCGCGGTCCGCGTACTTCCGCACCTCGGGTCCGGCCTTGAACAGCATGGTGGACACCTGGACCCGGGCGTCTTCCAGCCGGGCGTCGTACTGGCCGTCGGTCAGGAACGTCTCGAGCGCCTGCCGGGTGCCGAGGTCCAGCGCGGCGGACGCGTCGCGCCGGACGGCCTTGTCGCCGGTGGACATGACGATGGAGGTCGCCACGCTCAGGTCCTCGATCAGGGCGGGCTTGTACCCGTCCTTCAGGAAGGTGGCGATGGTGGCGTCGCCGTTGTCGAGCGCGGCGACCGCCTCGCGGCGCAGGCCCTTGCCGGCCCGCGCGAGGTAGCGGGCGATGGCCACCCGGTTGTCCTCGGCGACGACCTTCGGGAGCGTCTCGGCGAGGAAGGTCCGGACCTCGGGGTCGGTGCCGTACAGCGCGTAGGCCGCCGCTGCCTTGGTGGCCTTGCCTCCCGTGGTCCACGCCCCGACCACCCTGGCCCGCTCGGTGTCCGGCAGGTTGAGCGGGCCGGCCGGCGTGTCCGGTTCGGCGGCGCGCGCCGGGGGTGTCAGCGACAGCGGAGTGGCAGCGGCGGCGGCCACGGCGGCGGCGGCTCCGAGGAGCCGTCTGCGACTCCAGAACGTCTCGTGCATAAGGGCGTTTCCCTCGCGGTCTGGTCGGTGGAATAGCAGGAACCGAGCAATCGGGAGGACGATACCAACGTGCAGGGACACTCAAATCAGTTGACAGCGACGCGAATTGACGAGACGGCGCATCTGTCGGCCAAGCCCTCCCTCTACCTGCCTTTACACGTTCTCCATGTATGTCCGGACACCCTCCCCAAGGAGTGTCGAAGGTCACACTTGATCTTCAATCGGCGCCCCATTTGCCTTGGTTGCTGCTGTAGACAGGACCCCCGGGGTAGAGGTGGCATGGACGGGCTCACGCGGGGGTGCGAAAAGCGAAGGGTTGCCTTCCGTATTCCCGCCGGGGGTTGGGGGCCCTTATGGAATTGCGGAGCCTTCATGTCTTGATGTCTTGATGTCTTGCACGGGGTCGGATGACGGACATCCGGTCGAATGAAGCGAATTTAGGACTGCGATGAAGGTAAGCACCATCCCCGCGGCGAAGCCGCAGCGGAAGAGAATCGTGGCGCGCGCGCTGGGCACGACGCTGGTCGCGGGCGGCCTGGCCTGGGCCGCGCTGAGCTACGGCCTGCCGGCGGACAAGGGCGGTCCGGTGGCGACCGTGGCCGACGAGGCCCCGGGCTACGCGGTCGAGGACTTCAACTATCCGCAGGCCGACAAGATCCTCGCGGAGCAGGGCATCGTCCTCAAGCGCGGAGACGGCCACATCACCCTGGCCAACTGCGCCGACGGCACCGGCCTCCTGCAGGTCC
Source organism: Streptomyces laurentii (assembly GCF_040635425.1). Classification (NCBI taxonomy): domain Bacteria; kingdom Bacillati; phylum Actinomycetota; class Actinomycetes; order Kitasatosporales; family Streptomycetaceae; genus Streptomyces; species Streptomyces laurentii. Next base: position 114,340 of record NZ_JBEYHT010000014.1, read on the forward strand.
GCGCCCGGCAGGAGGCGAATCCGATCTGCTTCAAGACGACCGGCAACTCCGGTTGGCTGACGATGGAGATCCCCGCCGTCTACCTCGTCCGGGGCAACAGCTACACGACGCGTGTCGACATGACCGTGGGCACCGAGGAGAAGTCCTTCGACATCGCCAAGGACGCCTGGACGCCCGTCGGCGAGAGCGCGGACGAGCAGGGACGCGACTTCATGCTCATGGAGATCCGGACCACCAAGTAACGTCCGCTCCGGGCCTCTTGCCCGTCCTCCCGCGGGTCCGGTCCGGACCGGACCCGCGGGCGTCTCGGGGCCCCACCGGGGTAGTGCCCCGCCATGGCCGACGCGTCGGCTTCGGCTTCACCGTGCCGAGGGGGCGTGGTCCTCGGCCGTCCGCGGTGTGGTGCCCGCGTGCCGCTCGATCAGCGCGGCGACGTGGGCCCACGGCCCGTGACCGTCCCGCGTGGCCAGGTGGCCGCCGTCCGGGATGACGTCCGCCACCGTGCCGCCCCAGGTCTCGGCGAGCCTCAGCCCGCGCTCCAGCGACAGGAACGGGTCGTCGCCGGAGAGGACGCGGTGGGTCCTCATGGGCAACCGGCCGCTGGGCAGGGGCGCTTGAGACCGGATGGCGGACAGCGTGTCAGGCGCCTCGACGTCGGCCGGGGCGACCAGCGGACCGCCCACGACCCGGCTGTCGAACCACGTCGCGGCCCACTGCGCGACGGTGACCGCGCCACAGCCGTGACCGACGAGGAGACCTCGCCGTCGACGGCGCGAACGGCTTCGTCGAGCCTGGCGACCCACCGGTCCCGGTCGATGTCCTCCCAGCCGTCCTGGATCACGCGGGAGAAGCCCGCGTGATCCGACCGTTGGCACAGGCGCTGTTCCAGCCCGGTCCGTCGGTGGTGGCGAAAGCACCCGAACGGGACGCCCATGAACGCCGCCCCGGCCTTGAAGACGTCCGGGTGGTCGCCGAGGAGCACGTTGGCCGTCATCGCCCCGGACGAGGCCCCGGCGACGAAAACGCGGTCGGCGTCGGCGCCGCGGCGCTGCACCTCGTAGCTCACCATGGACGCGATGCTCGCCGGGTCGCTGCTTCCGTCGTGCCTGAGCGCCTGCGGGGAGGACACGCCGAAGCACTGACCGCTGACGCTGGCGTCCGGGTTGACCACGATGAACCCGTACTGGTCCGCCAGCGAGGCGAATTCGGCGCCCGCAACCGGGGCGGCACCGTCACCTGGGCCTGGGCCTGGGCCTGGGAGAACCGTCTCGCCGACCCTCGCCGATCCGGCCCTGGCCGGTGAACGCGTCGGGTCCTTCCGTGCGTCGCGCGGCGCGTCCGGTGCCTCTTGCCGCGATCCCCGGCGAGGACCTAGCATCCCGTCTTGATCGGCAAATTGGTCCAGTCCATTCCGGTGCGCGGCTGAACTCCACGTCGGGAGAACCCTGTTGCCCCCGTTCCCTCTCGCTCCGGAACAACGGAGCATGCTCTTCCTGGAGGGCCTCTTCGGCCCCGGAATCTTCCGCAACACGCTCATCTCCCTCCCGCTCCGGCCCGAGACGACAGCCGGCCGGGTCCAGTCCGCGATCACGCGGCTGCAGCAGCGACAGGAGGCGCTGCGCAGCGCCTTGGTCGGACGTGCGCCCTACCTCCAGCGGATCGAGGCCGTCGACGCCCGGCTGCGCACCGTCGTCGCGCGCCCCGGCGAGAGCGCGGGAGACCTGCTGGCCGCCAGAAAGGCCGCTTGCCTGGGGGCGGAGCAGGTACGCGAGACCCCCGGTCGCGCGGAGTACGAGCTGATCGAGGACGCGGCCGGGCAGGAGCGCTTCCTGCTGGTGACCCTGGACCATCTCGTCAGCGACGGGCACGCCGAACGCGTCCTGGCGGCCGAGCTGGCGGCCCTGCTGGAGGACGCACCCGGGCGACCCGCAAGCGAGGTGAGCGACCTCCCCATCGCCTACCGGGAGTTGTGCGAGCAGCGCGTCGAGGCCGCGACGCGGGCCGAGCGCGAGACACGCTACTGGTCCCGCGCCTTGGACCGTCTCGAACCGGTCTCGGGACTGATCCCCCGGCCCCACCGCTCGGCCACCGGACCGGCGGGCGAACTCTCACTGGGCCAGGTACAGAAGCTCTATCGCGGGCCTGCCCTGCACACCCTGGCCGGTTCCGTCTGCCGGGCCCAAGGAGCCACCGTCTTCTCCGTGTTGGCCGTGCTGACCGCGGCCGCGATCTGGCACCGCGGCGGGCCCCGTACGCTCGCGCTGTTCACGCCGGTCTCGACGCGGCAGCGGTCCGGCTTCGACGTCGCCGCCGGCTGCTTCGTGCATGACCGTCCGGTGGTCTGCCACATCGATCCCGACCGGACCCTGTCGGACTGCTTCAAGGCCGTCATGGGGCAGAATCTGGCCGCTCTCCGCTTCTCCGCGCTGAGCGTCGCCGATCTCGCCTGCGCCGTACCGCCGTTGGGAGCAGCCCTGCTGTCCGACGGCATCGATTACATCCAACTGCACGTCGGCATGCCGGCCGAGGCGGCGACCGACCCCGCGACCGCCACGCGATCCGCCGCCGGCCTCACCCCGTCGATCCCGGCCGCGGACACGCGCGAGCCCCGCGATCTGGGGCCCTTCCGTCCGGCCCTGGACGTGAGTGTCACCACGCTGCGCTTCGAGTTCACGCCCGAAGTGACGGCCGCGCGGGCCTTCTGCGGGGGCCCTCCCGGTGGGCTGGCCGTGGCCGAGGACCTCGTCGACGACGTCCTGGCGCTGCTCGCCGGTGTCCCGCGCCACGCGGACGGCACGATCGCGGCCCTGGTCGAGAGCACGCTGCCGCGGTGACAGCACGGACGCGCTCCGGGCCCACCGGCTCCGCAGCGAAGAAGGACCGTCAACAGCGACTGTGGTCACGGGACTTCGGGCTGTTCTTCCTCTCCCGGGCCGTGGCCCGGCTCGGGGACACGATGCTCCCGGTGGCACTGGCCGGCGGGCTGCTGCAACAGGGGCACAGCGCCACCTCGGTCGGTGTGGCCATGGCCGTACCCACGGTGTCCTGGGCCGTCCTGGTCATCTTCGCCGGGGTGATCGCCGACCGCGTCGATCCACGGCGGCTGATGATCGGGGCGGACCTGCTGCGGCTGGTCAGCCAGTCCTTCGCGGCCGTCCTCTTCTTCTCCGGGCACGTGGTGCTCTGGCAGATCCTGGTGATCGGCCTCGTCAACGGTGGCGCCTCGGCGGTCTTCCAGCCCGGAGTGGCCAGTACGGTACGGCAGTTGTCGGCGGACGCGCAGCAGGGCAACGGGGCGATCCGCACCGTCGAGGCGGTGATGTCGCTCGTCGGCCCGACGGCCGCCGGGCTTCTGGTCGCCGTCGCGTCGGCCGGCAGCGTCTTCGCCGTGCACGCCGGCACCTACGCGGCCAGCGCCCTGTGTCTGTGGGCGATGCGGCTGCCGGGCCGTACGGCGTCACCGGAACAACGCGCCGGGGAGACCCGTACGGCACCGTCCGCGACCGGCGGCATGCGCCAGGGCCTGCGCGAGGGCTGGAAAGCCGTCCGGGTGCGGCCGTGGCTGTGGGGCGTGCTCGCGCTGTGGAGCTTCTTCGCGCTCACCGCGCGTGGCCCCACCAACCCGCTGATCGCGACCGAGATGGTCCAGCAGCACGGCGTGACCGACTACGGCCTCGTCAACTCGGCACTCGGCTGCGGCACCGTCGCCGGCGGGATCCTCGCCATGCGGCTCCGGCCCGCCTTCCAACTGCGGGCCGGCGCCGTGGGCGTGGCGCTGTTCGCCGTCTTCCCGTTCACGGTGGGCAGCGGACTGCCGGTGCCGGTGATCGCGGCGGGCGCGGTCGTCGGAGGTCTGGGGATGGCGTTCTGGGGGGTGATGTGGGCGACCAGCATCCAGACCCAGGTCCCGCACGAGGTGCTCAACCGGGTGTACGCCTACGACATCGCCGGCTCGATCGCCTTCCTGCCGGTCGGCGAGGCGCTGGCCGGGCCCGCCGCGGAGCTGTTCGGCCGGCGCTCCATGCTGCTGGCCGGTGCGGTGTGCACCGTGGCCGTGTCGGTGGCGCTGCTGAGCGTGCCCGCGATCCGGCGGCTGCGCCGGGCCGACGGTCAGGACTGAGCCGGGCCGCCCGCGGTCGGGCGGCCCGGCGGGGACGCGGGCCCGCTACGACGCGACGAGGCGGCTGTCGAAGCCGGCCCGCACCAGATGGTCGTACGCCTCGCGTACCGGGACGGGCACGTGCTGCTCGGTCGCGAAGCCGAGCCGCGGGTACTCCCGTATCCGCTGCAGCTCTCCCACCAGCATGTCGAGGACGAGCTTGCGGTCCCCGATGGACGCGAAGTAGTCGTCCAGGCCGATGCGTTCGGACGCGCACTGCACGGCGACCTCCGGCCACACCTTGCGGCAGGTGGCGTACGCCCGCCGCTCCATGTACGGCTTGCAGACGAGCAGGACGGAGTCGACGGCCAGGCCCCGCTGGTCCAGCAGCGCCCGGGTGTACGTGATGTTCTGGCCGGTGTTGGCGGCGCGCGGCTCGACCAGCACGGCGTCCTCGGGCACGCCGAGCGCGAGCGCGTGCTCCCGGTAGTGCACCGCTTCGCCGCGCGGGAAACGCTCTTTGGTGGTGCGGCTGTTGCCGCCGGTGAACACGAGCGTCGGAAAGAGCCCGGCACGGTAGTGGCCGACCGCGGTCGTCGCGACCCCCAGATCGTGGCTGCCGAGTCCGATGGCGGCCGAGCAGGGGCGGACCGGGTGGTTCAGGAGGAGGTAGTCCCACATCTGCCGGGCGGCGCGCAGATCCTGGTCGTGGAGGGTGACGGTCATGGGTGTTCCACCTTCGGCTCAGGTTCGCGGGGTCAGCAGGCCGTCGAGCAGATCGCGCGGCCGGGCGGCGGCGCCGAGCAGCGCTTGGTGCAGCGGTTCGAGGCGTTCGGGGGCGAAGCCGCAGGCGTGCCACTCGTCGTACGACAAGGCGAAGCCGAGTCGCCGCCAGAGCCGTCCGTTGGCGGCCTCGTGGCGGCCCGCCGGTTCCAGGAGGATCAGCGGGGTGGCCGTCCAGAGACTGTCGAGCAGGGTGCCGCCGCCCGGCTTGCTGACGATCGCACGCGCCGACCGGGCGAGCTCGTACGACAGGTTCCGCCCCCGCCCTTCCGGATCCGAGGAATCGGAGGAATCCGCAGATGCCGGAGGAACTTCGAGCAGCGGTGGCAGGCCGTCGTCGTGCCAGGGGTGCCAGTCGGGGTCGAGCGTGAAGCAGCGGGCCCAGTCGACTGCCGCGGGCGCCTCCGGCACGATCAGGTCGAGCGGCAGGCCGGCCTCCGCCAGCTCCCGCGCCCGGTCCCGGTAGCTGCCGATGGCCCAGCCGCCGCCGTGCACGAGGAGCCGCCCCTCGCGCGCGGACCAGGGAACGGGCGGCCGTGTGTCGACGGGGATGGTCCAGGGCAGGGTGCCGTCCTCGCGGGCCAGCCAGACGTGTTCGGCCTCGGGCGCGTAGCGGCTCGCGCGGCGGTACGAGGGTGACACCACGGCGTCGACATGGCAGGCCACGGTGCGCGTCGGCCGCCGGCGGAGGTAGCCGTCGAGGAGGCGCAGCCAGAAGCCGGAGAACACCACGAAGGTCTCCACCCCCTGTTCCTCCCAGTGCTTCTCCAGCGCTTCCACGGCCTCTGGCGTGATGTCGTCGACCGGGTCGGTCGCCAGGCCCTGGGCGGCCACCGCGAAGCGCAGATCCCGCTGGAAGGACCGGCGGGACTCCACGACGGCCGCCAGCCGGTCGCCCGGCAGCCGGCGTTCCAGGACGTCGACCAGGACGTCCGCGCCGTGCTCCCGTAGCCGCTGGGCGAGGCGCAGCCCGGGGACGTGGGCGCCGAGCGCCACGCCGGAGGTGAGGACGGCGATCATCCCGCGGGCACCCCCACCCGTGTCGTGCTGATCCCGACGGTCGCCGCGCAGTGCTCGGTGCGGGCGCGCAGCGCCGGGAAGTCGTCCGGTGCGCAGAACGCGGCGCAGACGAGCCGCCCTCGCGGGGCGCGCAGACTGCCACCGGACAGGGGCAGGACCCCGGGCCGCGCGCCGCCGCCGTACAGCAGTCCCGCCGCACGGAGCGCGGAGAGCAGTGCCGTCACGTCGATGCCGTGTTCCACGAACATGTCCTGTTGCCACAGGTACGCGCGCAGGCCGTGTGCCCGGACGCGTTCGTCGAGTTCGAGCGTCAGCAGGCCCATCGACATCCGGGCGTTGATCTCCAGGACGGGCACCCAGCCGCCGTCGGCCAGCAGCATGGAGTCGATGCCGGCGGGGCCGAAGTAGCCGGCCGCCGCCAGGGCATGGGCCACCTGTTCCAGGACGGCCGGATAGCCACGCCGGTCGAGCGCGGCCGGCAGGTCCGGCGGCACCGGGTGGGAGACCGCGTGCCGGTAGCCGCCGTTGGTCATGCCCTGCAGACCGCGCAGGGACCAGGTGCCGTCACGGCGTATCTCCAGGTGGGCGGAGAAGTCCAGGGCCCGCTCGTAGCGGCGCTGCACCACCAGTTCGGTGCGCAGGCCCTCGTCCTCCTGGGCCCGCAGCCGGCGCACCAGCCGGCGCAGCGCCCCCGGCCCGGCGACCTCGGCGGTGCCGCGGCCGGCCACCCCGTAGGGGTCCTTCACCAGGACCGTGCCATCGCACCGCCCGACGGCGGCGGCCAGTTCCTCCGCGGACCGGACCACGGTGCCCGCCCCGGGGAGTTCGAGGGCGGCCGCCCGCTCCGACGACCAGGCCTTGCCGTTGACCTGCTGGACCACGGTGGGGTGCGGCAACGCGGCGGTCTGGTCGGGGTGGTGCCGCAGCAGCTCCGTGGTCGCCGGGAGCACCGCGTACGGTCGGATGTCCGCGGCCGTGGCCAGGGCCCGGCCCAGCGCGGGATCCTCGGCGATGGCCTCTTCGACGGTGCTGACGGTGTCGCCTGTCGCGGGCGATCCGACCGCGACCGACCGGAAGGTGAGGCCGGCCGCGCCGAGGGCGTCGATCTGGGCCGGGGCCAGGGTGCCGCGGGTGACCAGCAGGTCGTCCGGCCGGCAGGCCGCGGCGAGAGTCTCGTCCAGTCCGGCCACGACCGCGTGGGCCTCGGCGCCCGCCAGGCTCGGTAACCGGGTGAGCGAGGCGGGGCGCCACAGCCGCTCCGCGTCGAAGGTGCCGAAGCGAACGGTGCCCCGGGGCCGCGGGGCGCCTGTTCCGACCGTCACCGGGAGGGTTCCTGCCGTGCGACGACCTCCGCGCTGAACGTACGGACCGAATCGAGGTGCTGCAGGCTCAGGTTCTCGAAGTCCAGCTCGATGTCGAATTCGTCCTCGATCTTCAGCAGGAATTCGATGGCCTCCAGCGAATCCAGTCCGAGCACGGCCACCATGTCGGCGTCGGGCGAGATCTGAGCGGGCTCGAGTCTGCGGCTGAGCACGTCGGCGAGCACCTTCATCACACGTGTCTCGATGTCGGTCGTCTCCTGCACCGTTCACACCCCGTTCATGTAGAGAAGAATGCACTTCGAGCAGACCGGCATCATTCCTGTCTCCGCCAGGATCGTCCGGACACGGCGGAACCGCTCGCTCTGCCACAATTCCAGCGTCGGCGTCTCGTACAGATTCCCGACGACGAACTCCGGGAAGAACTTGCACGAACTCACATTGCCGTCCGCGTGCACCTCCATGCGGTTGGTGACGGCGAGACAGCGGGTGCGCCGCTGGGCCGGCCGCGAGGTGCCGGGGATGAAGGACTCGACCTCGTCCTCGGCCAGTTCCGGCTGGTAGCGGATCCGCGGCGACCAGGTGCGCGCGGCCAGTCGCGCCATGGACTCGCGCAGCACCGGCAGCAGTTCCTCGGGCAGTTGGTACGTGTAGGAGTGCCAGGTGGGCCGGGCCGTACCGGTCTCGGGCTCCAGCCAGGCGAAGTGCTCGCGGTAGACCTCGTCCATCGCCCCGGCGACCTGCGGGCTGATGTACCAGGGGAACTGGAAGTAGACGGTGTTGACGCCGACTTCCTCCGCCCACTCCATGAACTCGTACATGCGATGCACGGTGACGTGGGAGACCATGCATCCGACCGACACCTGGCCGCGATACTCGCCTTTTCGCTGCAGGTCGAGCATCGCTTCCATGTTCTTCATCGTCCGTTTGAACGTGCCGCGACCGCGCAGTTCGTCGTGGTCGGAATCCAGCCCGTCCAGGCTCACGAGAAGATTGAGGTGCTCGCCTATGCGCAGCAGATCGTCCATGTGGCGCTGGAAGAGCAGACCGTTGGTGCACATGGTCACGGTGCGCGGATAGCGTTCGATCAGGCGTGCCACCTCGTCGAAGCGGCTGTGCATCAAGGGCTCGCCGCCCCAGATGTACAGACGTCCGGGCACTCCCGAGGTTTCCTGCAGGATGTTCTCGATCAGGTCCGGGGCGAGTTCTTGCCGCTGCTTGTCGATTCCCCAGTCCCGGAAGAATCCCTGCTCGTTCCACTGATAGCAGTGCGTACAGCGAAGGTTGCACTTATAGGTGAGCTGAAGGCTGACCTCACGTGGCACATCTGCCGCATAGGCGCGGTCGGCGCGCAATCCCGCCCGGGATTGCGAGCGAATCGCGACCGTGTGCTTGATGTCCGCGAATTCCTTTGCGGTAAGCGTGCGGCTCGTCCTAGGGGACATCTCTCTCCTCGACTCGACTGGCAAGGTTGAGCGAATTCGTGGAGCAATGCGACGCATCGTGGCGTGCGCACACCGTCACTGTCAACCGTCACTTGAGCCGTCGAGGAGGAGCCCTAACTCGCCTCCCGGCACGGACCGTTCGGCGGTACGTCCCAGGTGGAGGCCTTGACACTCACAGATGGTCTAGGCCACTATTCGAGTGTCTCACCCTGATCGCCCGACGTGGGTGACCACTGGATTCGGATGGCCGTCTCGGAGGCTGGCCAGGGAATCGAGCACATCGGACGGGTGTGCCCTCACGGGAATTCAACCCGTCTTCACCAGAACGACGACCGGAATACGAACGACCCGCAAACGACCGCCGCATCGCACCCTTTGAGCAGAGTCGCTCAGGGTCAATCGGCTCGCATCCTGAACGTCATTCGATTCGATGTCAGTGCACTCGATGGAAGACGCGCCCTTTCTTCAGCCGGATGTCATCCCGTCGACACCCTCGCGGGGCCTGGTCGACGGGGGTGACTCTGAGGCGGCCAGGAACTGGTGCGCCAGGTAGCCGTTGGCCCCGTGGATCTCGACCCCGTCGAACCCGGCGGCCACGGCGTTGCGCGAGGCGGACGCGCGGTCGTGAGCGTCCACGAACCACCGCGGCCGCCCCGCGCCGGACCGGCAGGGGCGGCTTCGCCGTCAGTCCAGTCCGCGAAGGCAATCGCCGCCGCCGTCCGGCACCGGTACGGAGTCCGCGCCGGCGCGTTGTGCGCCGGCGCAGGCGGCGTCGCCCGGCCTGAAGGGCGTCACACCGCTGCGGCAATGGCATCCACCGCGGCCTCGGCCCGGGCCAGCGACTCCGCCGCGAGCGGCTGGAGGCCGTTCAACGCGGGGATGTCGTCGACGCGGGTCAGCTCGGCGGCGATGATGCGCAGGTTGTCCTCCGCGACCCCGAGGTTGCCGAAGTAGGCTCGCAGGTACGGGATCTGGAAGTCGAAGTGCTCGCGCGGAGTGCCCGGCCCGTAGCCGCCGCCCCGTGCGGCGACGACCACGACGCGGGTGTCACGCAGCAGCTTCTCGCCGGTGCCGGCATCGACGTAGGCGCCGGGAAGGTGATCCGGTCGATCCATGCCTTCAGGCCGGTCGAGACGGTGAAGTTGTACATCGGGGCGCCGAGCAGCACGGTGTCGGCGGCCCGCAGCTCCTCGATCAGCGAACGGGTGAGCGCCCACTCGCGTTCCTCGTCCGGGTTCTCGACGAGGGCGGCGACCTCGTCGAGCGAGAGGACGCCCTCGCGTTCGACCCGGCGGCCGAGGTCGGAGTAGGCGGCGCGCACCGCTGCCCGCGGGCAGCGCCCTGCTCGCCCGCGGCGCGCTCAGCATCGCCCGGGAGACCGCGGTGTGGGGCCGACGGGCCCGCTTCGGCGCGGTCGCCCTGGTGGACGGCGCCCCTGGCATCCTGATCGCCCCGGGCGGACGGCTGGTCCTCGTCCTGCGCGTGTTCGTCGCGCGGAACCGGGTCACCGCCTACGACGTGATCGCCGATCCGGCCCGCCTGGCCGCCCTGGAGCTGGCTCTGCTCCCGGACGGCGAAGGGTAGCCGGACGCGAGCCGTGTGCGGGGCACCGCGACGGACGATGACAGGCCGCGGCCTGATCAGCCGCGGGGCGGCCACGGCTCAGGCCTCGGTCGCCGCCGGACGGAACGCCGCCATCGCGCCGAGCATCAGTTCCAGGGCGAACGGGTAGCCGCTGGCGCGCATGTCGGCGGCGAGCAGCGGGAAGACCGCGGCGATGTTCGGGTGGGTGTCGGCCGACAGCCTGCCGTAGACCGAGTTCCAGACCTCCTCGTCCGCCTCTCGGGCGGCCTTCGGCAGAGCGAGCGCGGCGGCGTCCTGGGCCGCGAAGGCCAGGGCCTGGTCGACGAACGCGTGGTAGGCGCGGACGGCGAAGGGTTCCGGGAAGCCCGCCGAGCGGAGGACGCCGAGAATCCGCTCGACGGCCCGCGTCTCGTGCGGACGTCCCGTCGTGCGGTACGCGCCGAGGACGGCCGCCTGTGGGTGGGACAGGTAGCAGGCGTGGATCCGCAGGCCCATCGAGCGCAGGTCCTCCCGCCAGTCCCCGGTCGCCCGCCAGCCCTCCTGCGCCCTGCCGATCAGCTCGTCCGCCATGGCGAGGAGCAGTGCGTCGGTGTTGCGGAAGTAGCGGTAGAGCGCGCTCGGATCGGCGCCGAGCGCGGCGCCCAGTCTCCGCACGGAGAGCGCTTCGGCACCGTGCTGCGCGACCAGCCGCAGCGCCGTCTCGACGATGAGCCGCTCCGAGAGGACGGCGCCCTGCTTGGTGGGTCTGCGGCGCCGGCGTTCACCTTCGGGGACGACACGTTCGGACATGGCCGGGACCTTACGACAACACCATTGACGTGTAAACGGCCTTGCCGCTTCCATGGCGCCCATCCCCGTCGCCTCACGCTCTGGAGCTTTCGAATGGCCAAGGCCGATCTGGTCTTCACCCGCGGCCCCGTCTTCACGGTGGACGCGGCCCGCACCCGGGCGACCTCGCTCGCCGTCATCGGCGACCGGATCGCGGCCGTCGGCCACGACGAGGTGCGCGCACTCGTCGGGCCGGACACCGAGGTGGTCGATCTGACGGGCAAGCTGCTGCTCCCCGGCTTCCAGGACGCCCACATGCACCCGGTCTTCGCCGGGGTGGAACTGGCCGAGTGCGATCTGACCGAGACGGTCGGCGTGGACGAGTACCTGGCCCTGATCCGCGCGTACGCCGACGCGCATCCCGACCGTGAGTGGATCACCGGTGGCGGCTGGTCGATGGAGAGCTTCGAGGGCGGCCTGCCGACCCGCCGGCTGCTCGACTCCGTCGTCCCGGACCGCCCGGTCCTCCTGTCCAACCGGGACCACCACGGCGCCTGGGTCAACACCCGGGCGCTGGAACTCGCCGGAGTCACCGCCGCCACCCCCGACCCCGCCGACGGCCGGATCGAGCGGGAGCCGGACGGCACTCCCAGCGGCATGCTCCAGGAGGGCGCCGCCTCACTGGTCGGCCGGCTGCTGCCGGCGAGCACGCCGGCGGAACTCCTCGCCGGGCTGCTGCGGGCCCAGCGGCTGCTTCACTCCCTCGGCATCACGGGCTGGCAGGACGCCATGCTCGGTGACCTCGACGGCCGGCCCGATCCCTCGGACGCGTACATGAGCGCGGCGCGCGACGGCTCGCTCACGGCCCGGGTGACCGGGGCACTCTGGTGGGACCGGGCGCGAGGCGCCGAGCAGATCCCCGAACTGGTGGCCCGGCGCGAGAAGTTGCGGGCCGGGCGGTTCCGCGCGACCTCGGTGAAGATCATGCAGGATGGTGTGGCGGAGAACTTCACCGCCGCCATGACCTCGCCCTATCTGGACGGCTGCGGCTGCGCCACCGCCAACAGCGGGCTGAGTTTCGTCGAGCCGCGGGCGCTGCGCGGATACGTGTCGGAGCTCGACGCCCTCGGCTTCCAGGTGCACTTCCACGCCCTCGGCGACCGGGCCGTACGCGAGGCCCTCGACGCGATCGAGGCGGCGGTGGCGGCCAACGGGCACCGGGGCAACCGCCACCACCTCGCCCACCTCCAGGTCGTCCACCCCGATGACCTCCCCCGCTTCGCAGCGCTCGGCGCCCTGGCCAACGTCCAGCCCCTGTGGGCGGCGCACGAGCCGCAGATGGACGAGCTGACCATCCCGTTCCTGGGCCCGGAGCGGTCCGCCTGGCAGTATCCGTTCGGCGACCTGGTGCGCGCGGGCGCGACCCTCGTCGCGGGCAGCGACTGGCCGGTGAGCAGCCCCGATCCGCTCGCGGGGATCCACGTGGCCGTGAACCGCCGGGATCCCGACGCCGGCCATGGCCGGGTCTTCTACCCGGAGCAGCGGCTCGACCTGCCGACCGCGCTGGCCGCCTACACCGCCGGGGCGGCCCATGTGAACGGTCACGACGACGCGGGCAGCCTGCGCGCCGGCAACCTCGCCGACCTGGTCGTCCTGGACCGCGACATCCTCACAGCGCCCGCGGAGGAGATCGCGCAGGCCCGGGTCGAGCGGACCTATGTCGGCGGCCGGCTCGTGTACGCGGGCTGAGCGGGGCGGACCGATGACGCCCGTACGTCGAGCCGGGTCGGGACGAGCACCCCCGACGGCTCCCGGTCGCCGTGTTCCAGGACCGCCACCAGGATCTCGGCGCCCGCCTCCGCGATCGCCTCGGGCCGCAGGCTCAGGGTGCTGACGGGCGGCTCGGTGTGCTCGGCGGTGACGTCCTCGCTCACACAGACGAGGAGCACGTCGCCGGGGACGTCGAGGCCGAGCCGGCGTACCGCGTCCAGGACGAGGGGCGGACTCGCCTCGGCCACGACGAGGAGGGCGTCGGGCCGTGCCCCGTCGGCCGCCGGGTCACCCGTGAGGGCGGTCTCGACGGCGCGGATCACGGGGCCGTTGCCCGGTGATCCGGCGCGCACGACCCGTTCCGGCGCACCGTGCGCCGCACACCACGCGCGGTGCGCGGCGCACACCTCGGTGTGGAAACGGGTGGTGCTGTCCGGCACCACGAGGACGGGTCGGCGGGCGCCCTGCGCGCGGACGTGGTCCAGGGCCTCGCCCACGGCGCCGCCGGCGTCCACGTCCACCCAGTACGCCCCGGACCGCCCCTCCACCGAGCGGTCGCTGAGCACGGGGATACGGGCGGCGAGGAGGTCCTCGACGACCGGGTCGTCGGCCACGGGGTCGGCGACGATCACCGCGTCCAGTGACAGGTCGGCCCATTCGCTCTGCAGGGAGCCGGCGGGCAGCAGCACCACGGCGTAGCCGCGACGCAGCGAGGTCGCCGCGGTGGCCGCGGTCAGCCGGGCGAAGTACGGCGACTCCAGGGAGGTCCAGGGGACGTCGGCGAACTCCCCGACCACGTAACCGATCAGCCTGGCCCGTCCCGCGCGCAGTCGCCGCGCGGTGGCGTTGGGCCGGTAGCCCATTCTGCGCGCGGTCTCGCGGGCCTTCTCCCGTACCGCGGGGGAGAGCCTTCCGGTGCCGTTCAGTGCCGCCGAGACGGTCGTCTTGGAGAGGCCCGCCTCACGGGCCACGTCGACGAGGCGGACGCGTGGGAGGGGCGGCGAGGGCTGCCCGCCGTGCGGGGTGGCGTCGGTCATGGAACTGATGCTGCCACCTTCCCGACCTGTGCAAAACCGTTCCCGCAGAGGGTTGTGCGGGAACGTTCCCGCATCAATACTCGCTCCATCCCCCAGCGCCCGTCACTACACCCGTAAAGGGGTGGGTCTCCATGCGCATGTCCAGAATCATCGCGCTGCTCGCCTGTACCGCCGCGCTCGCGGCCACCACCGGCGCCTGTTCCGGCGCGACGACGCCGAACGCCGCCGGCACCGGCTTCACGGTCACTCCGCTGTCGCCGCCCGCCCAGGGACCGCTGGACTCCTTCACCTGGTCCCTGTATGCCGAGCCGTACACGCTCGACTACGCCCTCGCGTACGACTACCCGCCGAACACCGTGCTCGCCAACGTCTGCGAGCAACTCCTGCGGGTCACACCCGACCTGAGGATCGAGCCCGGGCTCGCGGTGAAGTACGACCGCCCCGACCCGCGCACCCTCGTCTACACCCTGCGCCCCGGGGTGAAGTTCCACGACGGCACCACGATGACCGCCGACGACGTGGTCGCCTCCCTCGAACGGCAGAGGGACCCGAAGACCGGCTCCCCCTGGGGCTCGACCTTCAAGAACGTCGACACGATCGAGAAGACCGGCCCGCTGGAGGTCACGCTCCGGCTCTCCAAGCCCGACATCCTGCTCCACGAGCTGATGGCCGCCTCCCCCGGCACCATCGAGAGCGCGGCCACCCTCGCCAAGGCCGGCAAGGACTACGGCACCCCCAAGGGCAAGGTCAACTGCACCGGCCCGTACGCCCTCGACACCTGGTCCCAGGGCGCCGAGATCACCCTCAGGAAGCACGCCGCCTACTGGGACCCGAAGCTCTCGCCCAGGTCGGAGCGGGTGAAGTTCACCTTCATCGAGGACGCGGCGGCCCGCTCCAACGCCTTCCTGTCCGGCACGGCCGACGGGGGGTACATGGTGCCCTCCTCCTCGTTCGCGACGCTCCGCGCCGGCGGCAAGGGCACGCTCCTCTTCGGCCCCAACACCGCCGCGTCGAACCTCGCGGTCCTCGACTTCCAGGGCCCGCTCGGCGACCTCCGGGTCCGCAAGGCGCTCTCCCTGGCCCTCGACCGGAAGAACATCGTCAAGGCCGCGGCCGGCGGCGTCGGCGTCCCCGCCAAGGCCCCCGCCGCGCGCGGCGCCTGGGCGCTGGCCCCCGAGAAGACCGCCGCGCTGTACGACACGCTGCCCGAGCCCGGGTACGACATCGAGGCCGCGAAGAAGCTCGTCCAGGAGGCCGGCGCGGCCGGCCGGCCGATCACTCTGGCCACCAGCACGCTCGCCCCCGAGATCAGCGTCGTCGCCAACGCCGTCCAGGCCGCCGGACGCCGGATCGGACTCGACGTCGAACTGAAGGCCGTCGCCCCGGAGGCGTACAGCAGCATCTTCGTCGACCCGAGCGCACGCAAGGGGATCGACCTCGTCATCACCAGCGGCTACGACAACACGCCCGATCCGCTGGAGTTCTACCAGTACCTGCGCACCGGCGACTTCGGGAACTACGGCAAGTGGTCGGACGCCGAGTTCGACGCCGAGTTCGACCGGGCCAACGCCGAGCCCGATGCCGGCAAGCGCGCGGAACTGACCGCCGCGCTCCAGAAGATCGCGCTGCGCGAGCTCCCGATCATCCCCGTGTACGAGGCGCCCCACTCCGTCTTCCTCGGCAAGCGCGTCACCGGCGCCCCGACCGGGATCGCCCAGCTGTACTACCCGTGGGCCGCGACGATCGGGGCCGCGAAGAAATGACCCGTTTCCTCGCCGGACGGCTCCTCGGCCTGGTGGCGGTGCTGTTCGTGACCTCCCTCGTGGTCTTCGGCAGCATCCACCTGGCGCCTGGCGACCCGGTGTCGTTCCTGCTCCACGGCCGCCCCGCGACCCCCGAGGCCGTGGCGGCCCTGCGCACCCAGTACCACCTGGACGACCCGCTGGCCGTGCAGTACGCGAAGTGGCTCGGCGGCGTCCTCCAGGGCGACTTCGGCGTCTCCGCCCAGTTCCATCAGGACGTCGCCGCGCTCATCGGCTCCCGGCTCCCCGGCACGGCGCTGCTCGTCGGATACGCGGCGCTGCTCGTCGCCGTCGTCGGCGTGGGGTCCGGGATCCTCGCCGCCTTGCGGCCCGGCCCGCTGGACCGGACGGTCCTCCTCGGCACCGGCGTCGCCACGGCGACCCCCTCCTTCGTGACCGCCATCGCGCTCGTGTCGCTGTTCTCCGTCCAGCTGGGCTGGTTCCCGGGCCCCGGCAGCACACCCACCGGATTCTCCGAACGGCTGTACCACCTCACCCTGCCGGCCGTCGCCCTGGCGCTGACCTTCGCGGGCCTGCTCGCCCGGGTGACCCGCTCGGCGATGCTCGACGAACTCGGCCGGGAGCACGTGGAGGTGGCGCGGGCCCGAGGCGTCGCGGGGCGGACCGTGGTCCGCCGTCACGTGCTGCGCAACGCGCTCGGCCCGGTCGTCACCGTCGGCGGCACCACGCTCGCCGGACTCCTCATCAGCACCTCGATCGTCGAGACCGCCTTCGACATACCCGGCCTCGGCTCCCTGCTCGTGCAGTCGGTCACCGCCAAGGACTTCGCCGTGGTCCAGGCGATCACCCTGCTCAGCGTGGGCGCCTTCGTCCTCGTCAACCTCGCGGTCGACCTGCTCGCGCCCCTCATCGACCCCCGGCTGTCGCTCCACGGGGAAGGCTCCTCATGACCACCACCGCACCTCCGGAGCCCGCCGTCCTGCGCCGCAGGCCCGGGCTCGGCTCCCTGCGCCTCTTCTCCCAGGGGCCGTTGTTCACCGCTTCGGTCGCGCTGCTCGCCGCTCTCCTCCTGATCGCGGTGCTCGCCCCGGTCCTCGCGCCGTACGACCCCGAGTCCCTCGACCTGTCGGCAAGCCTGGCCGGGACCACCGGCGAACACCTCCTCGGCACCGACCAGTCCGGGCGGGACATCCTGTCGCGGCTGATGTACGGGGCCCGCACCGGACTGCTCGGCCCGCTGCTCGTCGTCGGCGTCTCCACCCTGCTCGGCACCCTGCTCGGCGTGGTCGCGGCCTGGCGAGGCGGCTGGGCGGACGCGATCCTGTCCCGCTCCATGGACATGGTCTTCGCGATCCCGGGCCTGCTGCTCGCGATCCTGCTCGTCTCCGTCGTCGGCTCCGGAATGACCGCGCCGGTGATCGCCATGGCCGTCGCCTACACGCCGTACGTGGGACGCCTGGTGCGCGGCATCGCGCGCCAGGAGAAGACCCGCCCGTACATCGAGTCCTACCGGGTCCAGGGCTGGTCCGGCTGGAACGTCTGCCTGCGCCACCTGCTGCCCAACATCGCCTCCGGCGTCTTCGCCCAGTCCTCCATGAACTTCGGCTACGCGTTGATGGACCTGGCGGCGCTCTCCTACCTCGGCTTCGGCGTGCAGCCGCCGACAGCCGACTGGGGCGCCATGATCAACGAGGGTCAGGCGGCCGTCCAACAGGGGGCGATGCTGCCCGCCCTCGCGCCTTCCGCGTGCATCGTGCTCACCGTGGTGGCGTTCGGCATCGTCGGCGAGGGCCTCGCCGACCGGATCGCGAGGCGGAAGCGGTGAAACGAGTGAAGGAACAGCGGGAACAGAACGACGCGGCTCCGGTCCCGGCCGGCGACACGCCTCCGGCCCTGGCCGGAGACAGTCCTCCGGTCCTGGAGATCGACGGGCTCGGGATCCGGCTGCCCGGCGACCGGGCCGGGCGGCCGATCCTCGACGGTGTCGGCCTGCGGGTTCGCCCCGGGGAGAGTGTCGGACTCGTCGGCGAGTCCGGCTCCGGGAAGTCGGTGGCGTGCCGCAGCGTCCTCGGGCTGCTGCCCGCGGGCGCACGCACCAGCGGCGAGGTCCGGGTCGCCGGCCGGGACGTGCTCACCATGAGCCGTCCGGAGCTGGCCGGGCTGCGGGCCCGGCAGGTCGCGATGGTCTTCCAGGACCCGCGCGCCTCCGTGAACCCGCTGCGCCGCGTCGGCGACTTCCTCACCGAAGGGCTGCGCGCGTCGGGAACCCCGGCCGCCGCGGCGGACGCGCGGGCCCTGGATCTCCTCGACGCGGTCGGCATCCGCGACCCGCGCGGCGCCCTCCGCCGCCGTCCGCACGAGTTCTCCGGCGGCATGCTCCAGCGGGTGGTCATCGCCGCGGCCCTCGCGGCCGAACCCGCGCTGATCGTCGCCGACGAGCCGACCACCGCCCTGGACGTCACGACCCAGGCGGAGATCGTCGCACTCCTCGCCCGGCTCCGGGCCGAGCGCGGCACGGGCCTGCTCTTCGTCACCCACGACCTCGAACTGGCCGCCACCGTCTGTGACCGGGTGTACGTGATGTACGCCGGCCGGATCGTGGAGACGCGCGGTACCGACGAGCTGTTCGACCGGCCGCGGCACCCGTACACCGCGGGGCTGCTCGCCTGCACGCCGAGCGTCGAAGCGGGCGCGCCCCCGCCCCGCCCCATCCCCGGGCGCCCCGTCTCCCTGGCCGAAGCGCCGCCGGGCTGCGCCTTCGCCGCGCGCTGCGCCCACGCGGTACCGCGCTGCTCCGAGGAGAAGCCCGCACTCACCCGGCACGGCGACGGACTCGCCGCCTGCCACCGCGCCGACGAAGGGATCATGTCGTGACCGCCTCAGCGAAGGAGGGGCCGGTCGTCGAGGGCCTGGTCGTCGAGGGCCTGCGGAAGCGGTACGGGGACCACACGGCGGTCGACGGCGTGTCCTTCTCCCTGGCACCCGGGGCCTCCCTCGCGATCGTCGGGGAGTCCGGCAGCGGCAAGACCACCACGGTCAGGATGCTCGTCGGCCTGGAGCACCCGGACGGCGGGACCGTCCGCTTGGACGGCCGGGACCGCTCCGCGCGGCCCCGGCGGCGGGCGGAACGGCTGGCCAGGGCCCGGGAGATCCAGATGGTCTTCCAGGATCCGTACCTCTCGCTCGATCCCCGGGTGACCGTCTCCGGATGCCTGGACGAGGTGCTGCGCCTCCACACGGATCTCGACGCGGCCGGCCGCGGGTTCCGGGCCGCCCAGCTCTTGGACCAGGTCGGCCTCGGCACACGCGAGGCGGCCTCCCTCCCCCGCGACCTCTCGGGCGGGCAGCGACAGCGCGTGGCGATCGCCCGTGCCCTGGCCGTGGAGCCCAGGGTCCTCGTCCTCGACGAAGCCGTCGCCGCGCTCGACGTCTCGATCCAGGCCCAGATACTCGAGCTCCTCCGTCGGATCCGCGACGCGTCGGGGATCGGCTACCTGTTCGTCACGCACGACCTGGCGGTGGTCCGGCACATCGCCGACGAGGTCCTGGTACTCAAGTCCGGTCACGTCGTGGAGACGGGCCCCGCCGCACGGGTCCTGGAGGCCCCGGAACATCCGTACACCCGGCTCCTGCTGGCCTCGGTTCCCCGGCGCGGGCGGTTCCCCGCGGGCCGCTGACCGGCCACCACCCGCCCCTCGGGGGCCGGCACCGAGAGGGCAGCGACGCGGATCCGGTAGCCGCCGCAACCGCTCCACCAGCGGCGATCCCGCCACGCCGGCCAGAACCGGCGACTTGATCAGGCAGACGGTGGCAGACAGGCGGACGGTGACAGACAGGCGGCACGACGAAGCTCCGGTGGTACGAGGCGACTTGGGACAGTCACCCCGTACCACCGGAGCTTCGTCGCGTTCGTGACGGCCTGGCCCGGACCGGCCTCACGCCACGGTGACCAGCGGGCTCACACGCCGACGGCGACTTCGAAACAGCCCTGACGTGACACTCCCGGGAGGTTCGCGGGGAACGCGAACCCTCGTTCGATGCCTCGCCGCGCGTCTCCCGGCCCATGGGTACTTACCCTGCCTTCGGTGATCGCCGGGGCGACGCCCCGACGCGTGTCGGCAACGAGCACACGGACCGGCCGGAACGCGTGCGCTGCGCGTAAAGGCGAGGGGGAAACAGGTTCCTCACCTGGGGGCTTCCCCTCTTCGACCACCGAGAGGCGCCCTCCACCCTTTCAAACTGCCACCAACTCCGTTACAGTTCGATCGAAACCGCGACGACAGGGAAGGAGTCACCGTGAGCGTGAGCAGCAGGAGTGCGGTCGCGATTCACGCACTCACCATGCTGGGACGCTGGCACGGTCACTCGCTGACCTCCGCCGAGATAGCAGAGAGTTTGGCGAGCAATCCGGTGCTCGTACGGCGGATCCTCGGCAGCTTGCGAGATGCGGGGCTCGTCTCGTCCACCGAGGGGCGCAACGGAGGCTGGTCACTCTCCCGCCCCGCCCGCGAGATCACGCTCAACGACGCCTACACGGCCGTCGAGACGGGCCCGGTCCTCTCTCGGCACCCTCACCCGCCAAGCGCCGCATGCGAGGTAGGGCGCCATATGCAGCGCCTGCTCGAAGTGGAATTCCGGGAGGCCGAGCAGGCCATGAAGGAGCGGCTCAACCGGACGACGATCGCCTTCCTCGTCGGACAGATCCCGACTGGTGGGCACGAAGCGTGAACTGACCCAGCACGCACAGCAGTTGAAACAAGGCGGAGGCTGATCCTCCGCCATTCTTTTACCTAAAATGTAACTACGATGGTGGCAGTAAGCCACCCGAAGGACGTGCCGAATGACTCCCCCGTCGACGACGATCGAACGATCCAGCCCGGGAACGTCCCTGCTGGCGGTGCTGATGCCGGCGATTCTCGCCACGGTCACCGCCAGCGACATGGTCAATCTGATGCTCCCGAACATCAAGGCCGAGTTCGGAGCCTCCGAGGCGGAACTGGCCTGGATCGTCACCGGCTTCCTACTGATGTTCTCGGTCGGGATCCCCCTTTACGGCCGCGTCTCGGACCGCGTGAGCCTGCGCCGCCTCTTCGCCTTCGCACTCCTGGCCTACGCCGCCGGGAACCTGATCTGCGCGATTTCGCCGAACTTACTCGTACTCGTGGCCGGGCGGATCGTGACGGGCATCGGCGCGGCCGGTATCCCTGTGCTCTCGATCATCGCCGTCACCAAGCTCCTTCCCACGGAGAGGCGCAGCGTCGGGATCGGCGTCGTCTCCGCGGGTGCGGGCATCGGCACCGCCGTCGGCCCCGCCCTCGGCGGCGGGCTCGGCCAATGGCTGGGCTGGCCCTCACTGTTCTGGCTTATGTTCGTGATCGCACTGCTGCTCCTCCCTGCCGCCTGGCGCGTCCTCCCCGACGAGCGGCCCACGGGCGTGGGACGGCTTGATCTGCCCGGCGGCATCCTCCTCGGCATCGGCGCTGGGCTGGCCCTGTTCGGCATGACCCGGGCGCAGGTCTCCGGCTTCGACGCGCCCATCGC
Source organism: Streptomyces laurentii (assembly GCF_040635425.1). Lineage (NCBI taxonomy): Bacteria > Bacillati > Actinomycetota > Actinomycetes > Kitasatosporales > Streptomycetaceae > Streptomyces > Streptomyces laurentii. Next base: position 135,469 of record NZ_JBEYHT010000014.1, read on the forward strand.
CTGGGGCAGCCTCCTGGTCGCGGCCGCCGCGCTGGTGTTCTTCGGGTGGCGCACCGGCCGTGTCGAGCAGCCCTTCGTCCCGCCCGTGCTGTTCAGCAACCGCGTCTACCGGACCAGCGTCCTCGTCGTCTTCCTCGCCATGATCGTCAACCTCGGGGGCCTGGTCTTCGTCCCGCTGGTCCTCGTCGAGGTCAACGGCCTCACCCCGGGCCAGGGCGCCCTCGTCATGATCCCGGCCGGGGTCGCCGTCGCCTTGCTCTCACCACTGATCGGCCGCTTCGCCGACCGCGTCGGCACCCGCCCCCTGGTGGTCTCCGGGATCGCCCTGATGGGACTGTTCTCGCTGTCCCTGTCGACCTTCACCGGAGGCCCCTCGGTCATCCCCGCCGGGATCGGGATCCTCGGGCTCAGTATCGGCTTCATCCTCGTGATGACCACCGTCATCGGCGCCGTCGCGGGTCAACTTACCGACGAACAGTCGGGAGTCGGTCTCGGTATCCTCCAGGGTGCGCAGTTCCTCGGCGCCGGCACCGGCCCCGCAGTGTTCGGCGTACTGGTCTCCGCGCGACAGCAGAGCAGCGCGCACGCGATCAACCCGCTCTTCTCCGGCCATCACGGCCCCGCGTACTCCGACGTCTTCCTGGCCATGGGCGTGGTCGCCGCCCTCACCCTGATCGTCGCCTCCCGGATCCGTCCCACGGCTGCCCCCGCAGCCGCACCAGCGCAGGGGGCGGGCACGGTCCGGGAGGCGGACACCGTTCAGTAGCCACTTTGCGCCACAGGGGGGGTCGATCATTCCAGGTCCGTACGGCGCGAGGTCTCTACCTTTCACACATGCAGGGTGCGGAGAACAAGGCGACGGAGTCCGGGTTGCCGGTGACCGAACCGGACTCCACACGACAACGCCGAAGCCCTGGGGGCAGACAAGAGGCACCGGGTTGGCGGAGGGCTTGAACGCAAGATCCGGGCGAGCGGCCGTGCGCCGAGGGTGAGCGCCACCGCGAGGTGCACTACCCGTTGGGGCTGACCAACACCTTCGACGCGGGGTTGCGCCGCGGGCGGGGAGGGTGTCCCGCACGCAGCCCCGCGCCATCCCGGTACACGTGCGCGCCTCGCACGCCTGTCCCGCCGCCCGTGCCAGCATTGTCCGCATCGCGGCAGTTTCGCCGGCACGGCGATCCTCTAGGTAAGAGGCGGTTCGCATGATCGACCTGTACACGATCGGCTCCCAGCACCCGGGTACCGATCCCACCTGGACCACCATCGACATCCAGGGCACGGTGAAGAACCAGCCCATCACCCCGGCGCGAAAGTTGGCGGGGCTGACGTACAAACCGGCGACGCAGCTCTACTACACCGTGGCGCCGACCAATCCCCAGGGCCCGCTCCTCTGCAGCATCAGCACGGCCGGAGCGCTGGAGATCCTGGGCCCGACCGGCCAGAACATGACCGGCGGGATCGCCTACCACGGCGCGGACGACTGCTTCTACGCGCTCTCGAACGAGTTCGACGGATCCGTCAAGCTCTACCGCATCACCATGAGCGGCCAGGCCAGCGAACTGTTCACGATCGCCCTCGGCGTGGCCGTCGGCCTGACCTACGTGCAGGCGACTGACACCTTCTACGCGCTGATCACGCAGGACAACTTCACCTGGTTCTACTCCATCAAGACGAGCAGCACCGTGACCAAGCTCTTCGGCGCCGGGTTGCGCGTGTTCGGCGGGCTGTGCCACTCGCCGTCGGAGAACCTCTTCTACTTCGTGGCGAACGAGGAAGACGGCTTCTCCTACCTGTGGACGCTCGCGCTCAGCGGCAGCGTCGTGAAGCGAATGGGCCTCGGATACCACTTCGACCACGCCGGCATCAGCATGTCCCCGTGGTTCGGCGGGTCCATGAACATCAAGAGCCCGCTCGAAGGAGAGCGCTTCGTCAGCGGCGAGACCACCTCGCTCGACGCGAACATTCTCAACGCGACCGGGCCGTCCTGGAACAGCGACGGCATCGCCTGGCAGTCGAGCATCGACGGCGTGCTCGGCACAGGCTCGCCGACCGTCACCCTGTCACCCGGTACGCATGTGATCACCGCTTCGAAGGAGCGCCTCACGCAGAGCGTCACCGTACGTGTGTTCGCTGACCTGGGGGCGCTGTACCAGGCGCCACCCTCGCCGGCGGAGATCGGCCGCGTGCTCGGAGACTTCACATTCTACTGGGTGGACGGCACCTCCGGCGACCCGACCCAGCGGTGGGACTCGTATCCCGGTTTTCCCTTCGACCAGACCTCCCCGAACCCGTCGCGCACCGCCGTCATCGCCAAGCTCGACGTGCTACGCCACCAGCGGTTCTCCCAGCCGCTGCCCTACGGGACGGCCGCGACCGCCTACGAGCAGGTGCGGCTGCACACGCACACGGTCCGGGTCTCGCTGGACACCGCGCTCAACGAGGCCGGCGGCGGGGTGATCAACCTCAACCGCACGTTCACCACGTGGTGGAACAACCCGGCGACGCCTACCGTGGCCGCCCCGTACGTCCACTCGCTGTACCTGTTCAACCACGAGAGCCGGCACAACGAGCCGGGTGACCCCGGCCACACCACGTGCACCGCGTGGACGGGCGTTCCCGGCATCAACAACGGCATGGACGCGACATTCGAACCCGGCAGCGGCTACGCTCGCGCGGCGCTCTACGTCATGTGGGTCTACAAGTACGCGCGTTACGACTCCCCGGCGATGAGCACGGAGGCGAAGAACATCATGCCGGCGTTCAAGGACCGCTTCTGCACGCATCCCACGAGCTCGAACCCCCTCGTGCGGGCGCTGCTCACCGAGCTGTGGAACGCGTGAGCCGTCCCGAACCCATGAGCCCCGCTACCACCCCTTCGACTGCCAGCGGATCCGCGGGGGTGGCGTCGCGGTTGCGCCGCTGAATGGTACGCAACTCCATCCGCGCGCCCCACGCTTCCATCGTGAAGCGGTTCTCGTCGTTCGGGTCGTCGAGGTTCCAGACACCCTCGTGCCCATAGGAGACGAGGAGCTTTCCACTCCCAGGACGACCTTGGTCGCCCTGGTCAGCTCAGGAAGCTCAGCCGCACCTGGCGTTCCGGGTTGTCGATGTTCGTGTCCACCAACCTCCGTTAGCCTCGCCGTTTCAGTTGCGGCTGCTGGGTAGCCGGGCAGAGTCGTTGGGGGCGGTGCTGGTTGGTGGGCATGGTGAGGGCCCGGCGCGGTGGTCGGGTTCTCCAGGGTTCCTCGGGTCGTGGGTGGTCGGGGGCGTGCCGGTCAGCCGGCCGGGCGGGGCAGGGCCGCGAGTCGGTGGAAGGCGGCGGCGAGTTCGTGTCGCCAGGGCCAGGTGGCGGAGATTCGCAGGT